>JBHLRC010000042.1:0-22258 GCA_048882965.1 Candidatus Thorarchaeota archaeon | reverse complement strand
AGAATGCTGCTTGAGAGGTTTCTTTCACAGACTTAATGGATTCCTCGACAGCATCACCAATTCCCTTGATGTATGAGACATACCCTCCTCCTTTGATGGTCCCTTGTGCCAGTTTCTCCTTGTCAATTCCAAGCATCTTGTCAAGAATCAATGTGTGAAGTATCGCAACATCCAGACTTCGAAGCTCCTCGGACTTGTCAGGAAGAAGTTTATCCATGATTGTGAGATCTTGTAATGTCAACGCATAGAATTTTCCATCATTCATGAATAAACCAAAGGAGTGTTTTCCTTTCTCAAACATCTTTTCCATTAGTGAGAACATATCCTCCTTCGAGTCAAACGCTTTTACGTCGAAGTACTCATTCAGCTGGTCCAACAATAACTTCTCTGAGAAGCCTTCAAGGTTCTGAACAAGCCGATGTGTAGGGAGGACAACTAGACCCGGGTTTGAGATATTAACAAAGGTCAACATCCGATATCTAGCACTCTCCAAATCTGGATGGTCCCTTGACAACGCTAAGGCAGTTTTGTATCTGTGGTGTCCATCAGCAATGATGACATATTTGTCCAGCATTAGCAATGAAATCTCATCTGTGTCTTCTTTATTATCAATCCGCCAGAGTCTGTGACGTATTCCTTCATCATCCGTGACATCTGCCACAGGAGTTTCTTTCATGTTTCGTTCCAAGACTGAATCGACACTTCCTTCATGGTCAGGATAAATTACAAAGATCTGTCCGAAGTTTGCCATACAAGACCTACAGAGGTTAAGCCTATCCTCTATATCTTTGGGAAGGGTTTCCTCATGCTGTAAAACACCAGCAAAACTTCGTGATTCTGTTGCGCTTTTTGCAAACTCTTCAAGTTCAATTAACCCGATGAAGCCAAATCTGAATAGCTTTGTTCCATTTATCTCAAAGTCCTGTCCATAGACATAGAATGATTCAGTATTATCTTGCCTGAGAATATCCTCACGTATCCATTTTTTGAAATACTGACTGGCTCTAGTATATTGATTGCTTGATTCTGTATCACCAACTTCAGGTTTGTTCTTGATAATCCATGTAATATTGAATTCAGAAAGAGACTGGAGCTTGTCAATCTTGTCTCCTTTGATGATATCATAGGGTGGAGAAACCAGTAGTGACAAATCTCCTACCTTTTCTTGATTGTATCTGTAAGCCTTGAAAGGTTTGACTCGAACCATCTTCGCTGACTCCTCACGATGGAAGATACATTATGCTGACGCCGGCACTCAGCCTCATTGACATAAGTCTTTCTTTCTCAACCAATATCTATCCACACTCTATGATTTTATTACCAAACGTCAAACTTAAATGAAAAATAGGTAGGAAAACGCGAACCTGTTACACTGACGGGGAGATACACAAATGGAATTCTGCGAAAAATGCGGTGCATTAATGCTTCCTCGTAAGGAGGAAGGTAAGAAGACTATCACTCTGAAGTGTAGAGAATGCGGTCATGAAAAAACTGTTCGTTCACCTCCTGAATACAAGGTCGAACATAGGATTAAACACACACCTCGTGAGAAGATCATAGTTGTCGAGGAGGAATCTAAACGAAGTGATGAAATGACCGAAGATGAACGTCGTGAGAGGCGTAAGGAGATTTTGGAGTACTATGAGTCTGAAGATGATTGAGGTGCTTCAGGTAACCTTAATATCTCCTCAAACGGTCAGTATTCACACCTATCATCATGGGCCGTCTAAATACTGACTAGTTCTGCAATCCCGCCATTTTAGGGATTGATTACTCATGATACGGAGGACCTGAAAACGATGGGAACTAAACTTCATTATGACTATCAAAATTACTTGTTAACACATGGAAACATTGCTGATAAACTACGAATGGCATCTGCAGGAGATGATCTAGGCGAGGAGCAATTAGTAGAACTCATGAGTGAATTGAAACAGGTTCAGAACAAAGATGGTGGTATGCCTTTTGATGTACAACCGGGTAATCCGAGTGCTGTAAAAGAAACTACAGAAATTCTCGCACTAATTTCTGATTACAAATCCAACTGGGCTGATATAATTAATCCGATGATCACTTTCATTATCTCTCGGCAAAAGAACGATGGAGGATTCAGTGAATCCCTTAAACTGGATCCCTACATTGAGGACAAATGGGGTGGTGGCATAGGTCGTTCACACTACCCAGTTGCTAAGAGTATCACATGGCTTACCGGAAAGGCCCTCGAGGCTCTTTGTCTTGTGGGTTATGATGATGTAGAACGTTTGAGGAGAGCAAGAGATTTTCTCTTGTATAATCAATATGAAGATGGTAATTGGCCTGATTACATTGGTTGTGAAGAATCTGATCCAATTGGAACTGGAAACATCCTGCTAGGTCTCAAAGCAATAGGTATCAATTCAGAGAACAAGATCTACAAAGATGGCAGAGCAGCACTTCTGCAACATCTAAAAGATTCCGTCGAGAATGGCTCAACTTTCGATATGATGGACCTTACTGCTGTTGGCAAACCAAAGACAGATCTTGAAGAAGAAGTCCTCCGTGAAGGTGTTAAGCTAATAATTCAAAGCCAGAATGAAGATGGTGGATGGGCACCGATTGGGACAAAGAAAAGCGATCCTGAATTAAGTTCCATTCTCACCTTTATCGCGAAGAAGTTGGACAAGTATGCAAAGTGAAGTGGTGATTCATTGGCTGATAACGTTCTTGCTCTTTTGAAGAAGGAAGGCAAGTATATAGCTGGTGTTTTTTCTCCTAAAGGTCTCTATACAAGCTCACTCCCGTTTGACAACAAAACAGATGCGATAAAAGATGTAGATGGACAAAATCTGGCTAGGGATGATACCAAAGAGAGATTATCAGCTCTTGAAATTGTCTATGCAATTCACGAGGGTGATGAAGAAGCAGCAGTTCGTGATATTGAACTAGACCTAACAGGTTTCACTCCAAAGCAGGTGGCAGTGCTGAAAGTTGTGATGGAGATCCCTTTTGGATCTACAATGTCATATGGGGACGTAGCCAAAAAGGCTGGACTGCCGGGTGCAGCGAGATTTGTTGGCAATGTCATGAGAATCAATCGGCTTGGTCCAGTAATCCCTTGCCACCGCGTTGTTTCATCGACAGGTCTCGGAGGTTACACTGGCGGTATCGATAAGAAGATTGATTTACTAGCACGCGAGGGAGTAATTCGCGGAGAAATTTCGCAGAAGGCTTTACAAAGGATGCTGTAATCCCAGTATTGGGACCTCTGGGTTTGGATGCGTGAACCTATGAACTTGAAAGTACGAAGAAATGGAGAAATCGTAGAGCTGCGAAAAGTAGAACTTGAAACACTCAGTCCTCCGTTGTTCAGAACTCTCATTGGCTATAATTCACTGAAACGTCTTGGTTACTCAATATCATTCATACGCCCTAAGAAAAGCTCTAGTGGTGATTTTGAACGAATTCGATACAACTTCATAGAACGAGGTGTTATGACTCGTCAGCTTGAAGGTGAATTAGAGCCTGATATGAAACGAGGTATACTCAACCAACTACCACGTGGAAACTTCTCAATAATTCTTCTACTTACTCAGGTTCCACGAAGAGGTGTTAACATCAGACTTGACAAGTTTGAGTATGAATTCCTAGGTTGCATACTCATGAGAAATGATGAAACCCTCGATGTTGTCATGAATACAACACCAACCAGAGACATTCTAATGCCAATGTACGAACCTGAAGAACCAGCTTCAGAGAGTGCATAGAACTAGAGCTTTCTGGTGAATGGTGTAGAATTCTCCTCTAAGCGTTTCAACTCATCGCGTTTTTTCTTAGCTCGGTATCCTGCAAGAGCCGCTCTCCCGCCAAGGATGAGTAAGGGCACACCCCACCAGATTATGAGAAGTGTCATGTCAAATTGCATTCTATTTCAATCGTATCCCGAAATTAAATGAAATTAAGGATGTCGTAAGGCGCAGAATTCACTTAGCTTTATCAGTAACCCGTTAATTGAATTGAGGCCAGAGGAGACCAAACCTTGCCCCGAAGTGCGAGAGAAGTTCCAAAAGAGATTGCCACATTTGGAGAGAAGCAATTCAAAGAAACAGGTGCCAGTGCAGTTGAAGTTCTTCGGGTAAAAGCAGCAACAATGAGGAAACATTTCCGACAGCTAAAAGGAATTACCTATCTCGTGGCAGTTGTTTCTCGAGATAGAGTTCGGGTCTATTTCTTCAATGTAGCTGGTGTAATGTTGGTTGGTGAGAATGTAGAACATTCAGTGTATCAGAAGATTCGTTCAAGTTCCAAACTCATAGCGAAGTTCGAAAAGCCACGAGAGCTAACTCCTGAGGAGTTACGCATCGAGGCAACGCAAGAACTGAGAGAGTCGTTAACTAAAGCTATACGTCGCGTCACGAGATTTCTTGCAACAACGCCCCCCCAATTTCCTGATATTTTCGTTACGCGATCTAGTACGGATGCAATTTCGCAAAATTTCGGACTTCAGATTAGTGATGATAATGAGTTTATTTTCG
This sequence comes from Candidatus Thorarchaeota archaeon, assembly GCA_048882965.1. GTDB lineage: Archaea > Asgardarchaeota > Thorarchaeia > Thorarchaeales > Thorarchaeaceae > SMTZ1-45. Next base: position 17,747 of record JBHLRC010000042.1, on the reverse strand, counting down.
AGGAAGCTGCTTTGAAATCAAACTGGCGTGAAGGACTCATCACTCGAACTGCTTTTCTCGCCCACCTTAATACATTAGAATCTAGTTTTCAGATGGCATGTTTGATTGGTAACGGAATTGCACTTGCTTTATTGAAAGAACCTGACTTGAAATCGTATCGCGAGGTTTGGACAAAACTGAGTAAAGAGACCGAATTGGCACCTTTTGTGAATCATCTCATCCATCATGTAGATTGTTACTCGCATGATGGGTTTGTTAGACTATATTCTCTTCTTCAACAGGTAAAATCCCCCACTAATGTTGATGACTTGTCTGATCTGTTTAGAATCATCCATGAAAGCGCAAGGGTTTCTCTAGGCACAGAAGAGTATTACGTCATTCAGAAATTCTGTCAGACACTATCAAAACCTCGAAAGCTCACTTCTGGAAAACATGGACTTGAAGCAATCCATCTCTCGCCAAGGGTTATTTGTGATCCTTCACCCCTGGACATTCAGTTATCAATTTCCTATGAGAACCCAACTGATAATGATTGGGGACATGTGTGTTTCCAGGACGGTTCAACCTCGAAACTTCTAAAGATTGGGCCTGGAGATGAATCCCCTATTTCCGGTCTTGATTATTGGCTAAACCTTGAGGATGTCTATCCCACCTCTGGTGGTCTTGTGTCCCATGGTAAGAGTGTTCTTCATCGAGCTTTATCAGCTCTAGGTATAAGTCCGGTTCTAAGGGGAACCTACGAATCTTCAATTGAATTTTCTTCCACAAAATTAGCTAGTAATGAAAAGGCGGTTCTTGAACGACTCATACTCGGTCAACTCGATGTCCTGAAAAACACACTGATTGGCTCTCCGCAGATAATTGCCAAACTCTTGTCCAAAGGCAAGATTGTGTTCCTACCTTATTTCAACCACATTGGTGTTGACATGGATTTTCTCCTGAGGGGCGATACTGATATTGTGCAAACAATCTCACGAGAAAAATGTCTTGAAGCTACAACTTTTCGCACTGCTGACGAATCAGTTTCGGTTGTATCTGCACCTTCAACATGGAGAAATGGACTTCTAGACGCAGTCAAATCAAGTGGAATCTCACTATGGCCCATTCAATCAGTAACATCTACTAGGAATATCCTGCGCAGTGAGAATACATTTCCGGATATCAATTGACAGTTTCAATTACAGTCCCGATAGCACGAGTATTGGCTTCTCTTAGTACTATCTTGTCCCCTTCACTAAGCGCTTCTGGAGATATCATGAACTCTAGTCTTACCCGAGCAAAATCCCCAACACTAAGAAAATCTGCATCATAGATTTTCTTCAGAACTACTGTCTGTTGGATTGTATGTGCCTGAAGAACAGGAGCATAGCCCACAGAAATCTTGGTAGGATGACGAGTGACTATTATGTTAGCCTCAAATGTCCTACAACTGTCCGGCTCTATGTCCGGATCAATTATCATCTGCCCTCTCCTGACAAGATGTTTGTCAATATCCTTAATGTCGAATCCAAATAGGTCACCCGCCTTGACAGTTCCGATTCGTTTCTTGAACATCTCAATACTAAACAGCCGCCCTTCTTGGAAGATGTTCCCTCCGTCAGGACCTACCTTCACTATCTGACCTTTTTTGAATACTCCTGATTTGACAGTCCCTGTGACAACAACATTTGTCCCTTTGACTCCTCTATATACCTTATCTACAAATGCTGTGGCTGGTTTAGCCAATGCTACATGATTAGAGTTAGCAGGCAGCTGTCTTAGAAGTTCGGTGACGAGGGCCAACGATTCTGGTTCTAGGGCTGAGGTCAGAAACAGTGGGACAATGACTTGATTACTGAACTCCTTCACAACAGGAGGTATCTCCTCCCTCGACCTCACGGTGACAGGAATTCTACCAACATCCTTCAAACTTTTCCTTACAACATTCACCACCAAGTCGAGGTCGTTTGAATTGGTCTTATCTATCTTGGATATCATGACAATGAAGGGTGCGCCTTGATTGGCCATTAGAATCATATGCTCACGGGTTATCTCATCAAGTCTTGGAACTCCATAGTTTGTTTCTTCTTGCCTAATCAGGTATGCCTCTTCGGGACCGGGGATTAATACGAGGCCATATTGTGCGTCTGCTCCCAAAATTGACCTTATCATCGTCTTACTGTATTCTTTATGACCGGGGGCATCAAAGAATGTGATGATTTTCACAGACTGGTCAAGAACTCGTGCAGATTCTTCTTTACTCAAGGGATTCTCGGGATATACGGTACTACCTTCTTCATCAAATCCCATGAATGCTAAATGAATGTCTGCTGTCTGACCCCTGGTTATTTCCTGAGGGTGTGTAAGTAGAAAAGATCTAGCACTTCCACTTCCATTATCTGGTCGTCCAGTGACTAACGCTCCTATCAAGCTGGATTTTCCTGAATTCACTCTACCTGCAACATTGATTGAACAAGTCTCTTTGATCTCGGGTGTTGCCAGTCGCTTCAGTAGATATGATCCAACCATCCCATTTGGCGTTTCAATCCTCTCTTCTTCTACAATCTCGACGGCAGCTTCATTGCACAACTCTGTCAGAATATGTTCTGATGTCTTCAAAGCATTCTCAGAAATTCCATGAACTCTCCACTCTTTCCCACCAATATCCTCTATGCCAATCAAGAAAAGTCCTTCAAACGGATTTTCACAAGTCATATACCGAATACGCGTGACTAACTTTTGACGTCTATCTGTCTTTAAGTCTGCTTTTGTGAGTTTCCTCTTGAACTCAGTGTTTCGATTCTCTCCGATAGTTAGGATTTCGAGAATCTCATCTTGACTTGTCATTAGTTATACTCCGTGTCTTTTCCTCATCCTCATGAGTAGATATAAGCACTATCAAACTTGGAATTGGAATTGCACTAAGGTATTTTGTTGGGACATATTCATCAATGTAAAGGAATCCCCCCTATTGACTACTAACACAAAAGCATATCAGGCAAACATTAAGAACGTCAATACACCACCACAGAGGGACATCCATGTACCAGAGATACTTCATTCTAACAATCCTCCTCGTACCACTCTTTGTTGCTCCAGTTTCAGCTGTGGCGAATGTGAAATTACATGCAATCGTAAATCCAGAGGATCCTATTATTGAGTCACGCCTAATGATGGAGATTGAAACCTCTCTTCACCGAACGAGTGCGCTTCTTGAGTTCAAGAATCCTTTGACGCAATCGGAGATTCTGAGAGCTCGAAGTCTTGGTGTTGAATTTGTGAAGCGTGGGTCTTCTATCGTTCATGTCGGTAGGATATACTCCGTGGATGTGAATAGCGTCGAATCATTGAAGCAGCTCTCCGAATTGGGTTTGATAAGTGCCACATCCGGTACAAAACAATATGTCCCTTCTATCACATCCTCTGTCCCTGCGATAAAGGCTGATGATGTCTGGACAAACCTGAAGAGAGATGGTGGAGATATCAACGGCTCTGGAGTCACAGTTGCGGTTTTAGACACAGGAGCACAATGGATGCACCCTAGCTTCTGGAGATCATCATCATCTACTGCGTATCGTGTGTATGATGCAGGCACTCACTATTTCGTTGATCTTAATGACAATACGATAGAGGATAGTAATGAGGGTCCTATCAGAGCAGTTATTGCCAATCCCCTTGGTTCCAATTTCACTTATGCTTCTGACTATATGTACATCAACGTAGATGGTGTTGGTAATTTCGATTACGCTTCCGGGGACCGATGGATTGCTGGTATTGATGCTAATCACGACAATATGATTTCTCTGGATTTTGAGGATGTTGTTCTGTTGGATGAGCCCAAAGTTGCGATTCTATACGATCAGGAGAACTCGAATGTCTATATCCGCGGAGTCAACCTAACTTTGGCTACATCTGTTACTGATAGTATCGGACATGGGACACATGTTGCTTCAACTATTGCTGGCGGTCAGATTGGTATGACTTCTTATGTAGGAGTTGCTCCTGGCGCAGATTTGATAATAATAAAGAGTGAGCTACAATCTGCAGATATTATAGATGGTATTAACTTTGCAATAGAAAACAATGCTGACATCATAAACATGTCATTCTCATCATATCTGGGATTTCTAGACGGAACGGATATAGAGGACCTGGCGGTTTCGGAAGCATTTCTAAAATACGGGTTAATGACCACCGCTGCTGCCGGGAACCTTGGAGATAAGAACAAGCATGCAAGATTCTCCTCCGTGCCCGGAACTCCAGGCAATGCGAATTTCGTTGTTACTAATCCACCGCATTATTCATTTCTCAACATTCTGTGGCATTCATCCGATCGCAATGAACATGTTATCCTAACTCCTCCCGAAGGAGAATCAATAGATTTGGGTGCTTTTTCTGAAATAGCCCAACAATCATGGGCATTAGACACAGACAGTCTCTCTGCATATGTCTTTGCTGACATAAACATCCGCGGTCTCAACAACGTGATAATTCAGATATCAACCACTGATCACTACTGGGCAAATGGTGTCTGGAATCTCACAGTCACGAATGATTCAGGTGATCCTGTCTGGGTTGATGGTTATACTTGGGACGGACAATGGTCCACATCAAACATGTATTTCCAAACCTCCACAGATTCAGGTCGGACAATTAGCTCTCCTGGCACTGCTGACCTCGCAGTCACAGTCGCAGCTTATAGTGAATTCACTTCTGGAATTATGAGCGCATCAAGCAGAGGCCCACGAGTTGATGGCACTCCCAAACCAACCATTGCCGCACCTGGCGACAACATCCGGGCTGCAAGCAATAGTGTGGCTGTGCTTTGGGCCACAAAGGATGGAACAAGTATGGCTTCTCCTCATGTTGCAGGAGTCTTAGCACTCATCCGGCAAGCCTCTGGAACGAAATCGGCTTGGTTGGATTACTCCGCCCTTGTGAATGGGGCTGGCGGGAAAACATCACACTATGAAACTGCATCACCTTCATGGGGACATGGACTCACTGATGCATTATGGTCTGTGACACAGATACTGGATTCACCAAGCTCAGATGGCAAGACAATTCAAGATTGGTTTGGAGTGAGTGAGTTATTCACTGATGCAATAGAATCCTCCATCAATGGTTCGCTTGATGTCACTTCCACCAAGGTATTTCTTGATAATGATACCCTTGGTCTAGCAATCACAATGCGAGATGTTCCGGATTTAGAGGGAACTGATACCCTCACCATAGAATGGGATAACGATTCAAATGTTGGTACAGGACAAAATGGAGCTGACATCGTCGTCAATATTACGAGTGGGTCTGCTGATGTCTTTGAATGGCTGGGAAGTTCCTATGGTCCTTCATCGTTGACATCCCACTGGTGGATTTCCTCCACCTCTGTTATTGTGAGAATTGCAGGCATTACTCCTGGGGCGCGTGGAGTCATTTCTTTGAGAACTCATAACTCGACAATGTATGATGTTGATCAAGCAGGTCCTGGAACAATCAGCGATATGCTACCACCCATTATGGAGGAATTACAGATGGAATACCAAGATGGTTCGATGCTCGCTCATATTACAAGTCGAGATCGAGACACCTCTCTCGCTGTTCAGGAGGTTGCATGGAGTATCATAGATGGACCGCTTGATATTGTAAATACATCAAAACGCGTATCTGAGAATGAATTCATAATTACGATTCCAGAGGATTTGGTAGGCTCAGATTACCTAAACAGTCTACTTCTCAATATCACATCTGAAAGCCACACCCTCTTCTTACCACCAATTCTACTCTCTTCTCAAATAGGAACTGATCTAATGTTCACAACCGCCACACTCGATCGAGACACCGTTAGAGTTGGCTTCCTATTGAATGACCTAATCTCTGGAGAACTTGTACTTGACGGCTATATCCTAGCTTCTTCGGTCTATGTGGCATTTCATTCTGAAACAGGGACTTGGCTGAATTTCTCATTATCAAGTAGTAATGGAATTTATGACTTTGAAATTTCTCCTTCCTACTTCCAACTTGGTTCGCATGAGGTATACGCAATCGCTATAGGGCAGGCTGTACCTGATGCAGTGATGAATTTCGCTACTCTGACTGTCATACAGGATTATACGGTGCTGGCAATCGGAGCGGTAGCCCTACTGTTAGGTTGTATAGTAATATTGATCTGGCGTCGTAGAAAAGGTGTGTCGATATGAAGATTGTAATTGTGGGTTATGGTCCTGGTGGCGCTGCAGCTGCTGTCACTGCACGAACATTCAATTCTGATACTGAGGTTACAATAGTCACAGAGGAAACCTTGGAATCGCACAAGAAACCCGGCGCATCAATGGCTCTCGAATTTCCAGATACTCCAGATTTAAGAATTGAAGACTGGTCTTTTGAAGCATTGTCAAAGAAGAAGATTACCATACTCTCAGGAACAAAGGTGACTGGTGGGGATTCGAAAACAAAAGAAATCTACATCAAAGGACCTCAGAGAGAGAAGACTTTGAAGTATGACAAACTCATTTTGGCCACTGGGGGAATTCCTGCAATACCGAATATACCCGGTGTTGATCTATCAGGAGTCTTCACAATTCAAACAATGGTCGACACCAGTGAAATTGGTAAGCAATTGTCAGAAATGGAATCTATTGTCGTTGTTGGCGCTGGATTTAGCGGTCTTGAAACTGCAGAACGTTTGCTTCTATTGGGTAAAAAGGTGCATCTCATCGTTAGGTCGCGGCTTATGAGAAAACAGCTTGAAGAACCAATGAGTCTAGAGTTGCGGTCAAGACTCCCAGACAGACTTCAGGTACACCTTGACAAATCGCCTACGGCTGTGGTTGGGAAAGAAAAGGTGGAAGGGATTACTATCGATGGAACCACAATTGATGCAGATGCGGTTCTCTTCATGACTGGAATTCGTCCCAATATAGCTTTGGCTGAAACTCTTGGTTTGAAGATTGGCCAACTGGGTGGGATTGTCGCTGATGAAGCGATGAGAACTTCAGTTAATGATATCTTTGCAGTAGGTGACTGCGTTGAAATGAAAGATTCATTGACTGGCAAACCTCTACTTCTTCCAATTGGTAGTGTCGCTGCACGAGCTGGACGTCAAGCCGGAATGATTGCTGCTGGTGGGTCTAAAATATATGATGATACATTTCGTCGTCTGCAGTATGACAGAATCTTTGGAAATGATATCGTCGTTGTTGGACATTCATCTACAACTGCGGAAAAAATGGGTGTGAAAACTGATGTACACTTTGTTGAAGACCCCGTTGAATTTACTAAGGTGGCACTAGTTACATCTGACAATGGTCGACTGATTGGAGGTCAAGTAATATCTTCAAGAATGGGCTCTCGTCTTGCATATGAGATACTCGATAGAGTCGAAGCGGGAGCGAAGTTGAATGATAAGCCTCTTCTCAAGTCTAGACACAAACGTTTGCGAGAGTACATAGAATCTACCTTCGGACCTATTCAATAGATGGCGGTGGTAATTCCCACTCATCTTCCTCTGATTTTGGTTCTACATATCGTGGGCGTGGTTTTTGTCGTCCTTTGAATCTAAGAATCAGAACATATCCCAGTCCGACGCCAACAACTCCCAGTAGCACATAGATAACAGTCAAGACGACTGCATCATCTGCAGCATCAACCGGAACTAGAATTGTCTTTTCGAATACTCTCAGGTTCCCTGCGGCATCTCTTGCTTCTACGTGTATCGAGAAAAATCCACCACTGTTAAAGATGAATGAGGTTGCGAACTTGTAGCCAAGGGTTTCTGTAACAGCTCCAGTGAGATTATTACCCAAAGGACCGATGACACTTATTGTTACGCTTTCAAGATCCTCATCAAACACATATGCGGTGACATTTGCCATCTGTCCCAATTCTCCAATATTGAGTTTCACGTCATAGATTCTTGGGGCTTTAGGGACAATTATTGATGCGAGGTTTCTTAGTAGTCTCAGATTATCTGCTCCAAAAGTGATTGCATCATATAGGATATCATCATACAATGTTGATCCATCTGATATTACAAACACCTTGCCACGACCATACTCTGCAGTTGCAACGATTGCATGTGTCCGATCCGCATCTTCCCAAAATAGCCCTGTTGCGTTTGCTACTCCCGGATCAACGTGAAGTGTGCTCCCCTGAATCACGTACAGGTTTCTCACACCATTCATGAGTGGGTCATTTTCAACGTATCCACTATAATTAGCACCGTAAACCAGGCCATATCCCCCAAAACCAACACCGATTGAACGTTTCTCTACCTGTATACCGAAGGGTTCGAGAATCCTATTGTAGTCATCGAATGCAAACGAAGCTTCATTCGTACTTGTGTCGTAGAATTCTGAGAAGACTAGTAGAGTTCCTCCATTATCAACAAATTCATGAATCGCATTGACTTCACTATTGGAATATGAGGTCTCGGTGTCCATAATCATGAACACATCTGCACTTGAGATGGTGCTCAGATCGATGTAACTTCTCGTTAAATCCTCAGGATTGCCAAACTCTGATAGGACCATTCCCTGGTCTCTCAGGTATTCAGTGAAATAGCCATAGTAAGAGGGATCATCAATATCTCCATTAGGCCCTGTACTATGGTGCTCCATGTCTACCATCAATCTCCCACCGAAGAGGGTTATAGAGTACATGACCTCCATAGATGTGATGACATTATTGCCTTGAGTCAGATTTAGATATCCTACATATTCTCCTGCGACCGAGAGTGGAACATCTTCTGGCACAACTAGATGAAAAGAGAAATAGGAATAGCCTGTCGGGATTGTGATTTGATCTACATTCGTATTAACGAATTGGCTGGCGTTTCCAGAAAGAGTGATGTTGACCAATCCAAGCGAGTGTGTAGAAATAATCGTAATATTCTGAGGTGGCCGGACGTCTCCAGCAATTAATACCTGCGGACTCCAAGGAAGTGTTGGCACGCTTCGAGGTGTCATCAATGTGATATCTCTTGATGAGTTTGTCAATAGCTCGGACGCTCTTGATACATTTGCGAGACCCCATCCTTGACTCATTGGATCATCTCCCAAGTCCGTCGCTGAGCTCATTAGTGCAGCTTTTGCCTCAATTGGTGTGAGTGCTAGATGCTTTTGTGTCAATAGAGCAATCAAGCCAGCTACCATGGGCGTTGAGGCTGATGTTCCAGACCAGCGTGTGTAACTATTTCCGTATTGACTCGCATTGTAGAGTGGATATTCGAGATCATCAACATTATCCCCTCGTCCTGAAACAACTTGATATCCCGGAGCAACAACATCTGGTTTTGCAGTATACCCTACTGGGTCTGATGCTGTTCGTAGAACAGGACCTACACTACTGAAGGCAACTACTCCTGTGTCTTTGAACGATGATCCAACAGTTACTGCCTTTTCAGCCACACCTGGAGAATTAATTGTAAAAGCTGCTGGTCCTGAATTACCTGCTGCTACAGCCACTGAGATACCTGCATTAATTGCAATTTTAATCTCGCTTAATGATGGCTCAACGATAAACGCTTGATCCTGCCAATCTCCCCCAAGACTCAAGCTGATAACATCAACATCATGTTGAATCGCAAATTCAATGCCCTGCGCAATGATGCCATCATCACCAGAGCCTGAAGAATCCAAAACTTTGATAATTAGTAGGTTCGCCCCCGGAGCAACACCCATAAGACTTCCATTGCTGGCAGTCCCGTCACCTGCTACATTCCATGCACACGCAGTCCCGTGACCATTGTCATCATATGCCGCGATTCCATCTGCAGGATTCATGTCATCTTCATTATTGATATAATCTCTGAATCCAATTAATCGATTTTGAAGGTCTGGATGTTCACCCCACGCTCCACTATCAAGAATTGCTACTGTAGTCCCGGTACCATTGAATCCTTCACTCCATAACAGGTCTGCTCCTAAGATGTTGTAAAAAGGAACATATCCATTGCTATTGTCTGCTAGTGAGAAGGTATCCTGAGGTTGTGCTTCACTGAGATATTGACGCTTTTGATTCAGTGTGATCTCTTCTATTTGCGGTAAAGACGCAAGAGATTGAATATCACTGCTTTTTATCCACAATGAAACCATCGGAATTAATTGAAATGCATATCTGATTTGGACACTTTCGATTCCAGCTAATCTAATCGTGTTAACCATTTCATTAGAAGATGTTCCAGCAGGAAATTGAACAATCACAGAAACAATACTCTCTGGTTCTCCGGTGGCGAGGGTCTCCTTCAGGTCTGTCCCTAATTTTGCAGGCTTATTCTCCACTTGGTTTTCTGCGTTTCCAGAATAGACTGCAAATGGCGTGAATAAAAGCGTCAGAATAATGACAGCAGTAATTTGTTGATAGTATGGTCTGTGGATAGCTGGCATTTTATAATGTCCTTCCGTGCGCACGACATCTAGATGTAAGATAAGGGTTTTCTTGAGGGCTGAATTTTATTACTCGCTTGGAAGTTGATAGCTCGGAATTTCCGAGAGACGCGGGTAAATTGTTTCGCGTCTACTTTTATGTGAGGGCTGGACATCTAGTCTGCCCCAGTAAGGAGTGTAACAAAAAGATGGGTGCAAAACCGATTGCATATGAAAGACGCCTTCAGTTAAAACACTTCTTTGAGGACCGTGAAACCAAAGAAACCCGGAGAACTTGGTTGGAGATTCAGGTTGCTATGCCGGAGCAGACCGATGAGGGCTGGGTGAACGATGGTAAGATTCGTATATCGATTGGAGAAGACCGAAATATCAAGGGTTCATTTCTTCTATCTATCGAAGAGGCTACAAGACTCCTCAAAGCATTGGAAATTGCTGTCACTGATCATGAGGCTGAAAAGGCTGCTCTTTGGAGAAAGTAACTGAGTACAAAGGATTTGTCCGGGAATATTGTTCTCCGGACATTCTCCCTATATTACAAAGCAATACAAAGAATAGTTTTATCCTCCGAGAAGAATCAAGTTCCTGCATCAAAGGAGAATTCTCAATGACTGGATACTTGCCATCTGGTGGATACGAACTACTTGTTGTCATAGGTGCTCCAATGGATGATATAGTTGCCTCTTTACCTTTCATTGTACCCCTACTAACACTAGCAATTCTTTTGTTCTTGTATCAAAGACACTTACCTCAAAATGAAACTAAGCGTAATCTGATTTTACTAGTTGGTATCCTCAGTTTCGGTGCTGCAATGATTGCTTTGTTGTATTCTTCCTTTGGAACACTATTGGGTTTTGGCTCTGCAGTCACTTTTGGTCATTTTCTACAACTACTTACTGACATCTTCTTTGGATCAATATTCAGCTCGCTTCTATACGTTCTTGGTTTCTTCGTTATTCTCTCGATTATTGGATACTACCTGATAGCTGCTCCCGATCCAGATTTCGTAGCATTACGAGATGAACTCAAAATATCAAAAGATGATTCGAAATCTTCGAAAGATGCACTTCAAAAACTCGAGGTTGAGAATAAGCGACTCAACGAGTTCATATCTGAAAAGGAAGAATCGCTTACTACACTTCAGGGAGAACTCGATGCAATCAAGGCTGAGGTTGGAGAACGAGAGAAATCTATTGCAATCATGGAAGAACAATTGAAAGCTGGAGCTCCTGCTCCAGATGAGGGGCTGCTTGAGAAGATCAAAATGAAGGATGGTCACATTCAGTCTCTTGAGAATGAGATAGCTGATTTGCGGCTTGCTGCTGAAGGGACTACAAGTCTAGCTGCTGCTTCTGCTGATGGCGACATAGTTACAGAGCTGTCGAGTAAATTGAGAGAGGCCCAGACTAAGTGGGAGGATCTAAGTCGAAGAGCCGAAACTGCTTCTGATGTTTCTGAGAGTGTGATTTCGGATCTTGTTGAGTTGATATCTCAAGTTGAGTCAAGCAGTCATGATGAAGGTGGCAAGAAAGCTTTAGTTGCTTTGATTGAGAGTCTTGGTCGATCCATGACCCGAGTGGCAAGAGAGGTTGGCGACTCGCATGGCAAAGAGCCCAAGGTAGAGATGATTGGTGCCATAATAATGGTGAATGAGATTGTAGACACAATCAAGAAGATGGTCCGTCAGTAGATTTCGATAACTATTCATCTATTTCAAAGACTGTTTCAGAATATGGTGTATTTGGTTACACATTGACTGTTTCTGGGACTCATATCTTCTATTTTATTTGAAAAACAGTTATCAACTCCTTTTTCACACATCTAAACTCTCTAGACTCACCAAGAGGATGATGGGGATAAATGAGTAGTACATCATAGTACAATTCTTGCACAATCCTTAATAGAGACAATATTGCCCTTCGATGCTAATCACATACCCGTGGAGAACGCTGAAAGAGGAGACATATTCATCCCACTGGGTGAATAATGGAGGTTTTATTGCGTCCAGAGGACACCATCTAAGCGGAGATGGTGCCATACTGGTCGCGGTTGTTCTCTACTAACACGTGAGGAGATAATGAAATATGAACAACCTGAAGAAGGCTGGTTGTCTGGCGTTGATTGCCATATTTGCCCTAAGTGCGGCATTTGTGCCATTCACACCGACAAACAGTATTCAACCGGTTGCAACACCCAAGTCTACCACTCCTGATGATGTGTTGATGGACATTCAAAAATATATTGACACTCAGAAGGAAGGTGGTCCACTCGATTCGGTTCTAGCTAGTTATAGGGATTCAGGATATATACCAAATACTGTTTCCAGAAATGATGCTGGTGAAATGGGAGCAATAGTTACCGTTCGTACAGATTCAGACGTAGCTAGTCTTAATGAGATCATTGATGTCAATTGGAAAGTTGAAATTGGCGCAATGACCATTGTCTTTGGACATATTCCAAGTCCTGATGCAGTGACCGCAATCGAGAATTTTGACGGTATTGTAACCGCATTTGCCGACGCTCTCCAGACGGAGAAAACGACCGGCGTAGAACCCAGACCAACAGCTGAGCCCCCACAAGACACTCCAGAATATGCGGTAATTCCACATATTGGAGCAGATGTCGGTGGCGGCGTCGGAGCGTATGATGGTACTGGTGTAACAGTAGGTGTTGTCGATACAGGTGTTGACTTTAGCGTTGAAGGCTTAGGAGGTACCATGGATATTGGTTCAGATGGGTTATCAACAAGCTATGACCCAACAGGTTACGGTTTTGTTGTTTCACTATATCGTGCCAATGCAACAGTTGTTGATCCAGATGCCTACCTAGACTTCTCAAGCTGGAATGTTCTCAGCTATGAGATGGGTGGACATTGGTATATCAACTGGACCACATGTCAGCATGGTAGTCCCTATGTGAACAATCAGGGAGGTCTGTCGAACCTTGACTGGTTCTATGACGCATACATGCCTGCATGGTGGCCATCATCAGATCCATACCCAGGTAACGTCTCAGCAATGAATGATTATTATCACAATGTGATGAGACAAGACTTTGAGATACCTGAACCGACTACTAGTCAAGGCGGTCCTCAGCTTAATATTACGCTGAATGCTACCTTGGGCACCTGGCAAATGGTTCCATACTACACAACTGGATATGCATTCCAGCAGCGTGGTGACCCATACCTGAAGGTCTTTGCTCCAGTTCTAGTACTGAACGCTTCAAGGATCATTGTGGACTGGAACACCACCCGTGCTCACACAGACTTTTGGAACCTTAACGTCAACTATGGTGAATGGAACTTCTCTAATCCAGCCGCAGCTGCATACTACAATGCACTTGGTGACTGGAGCTTCGTTGATGACTATGAAGCTGGTCTGATGTACTATCCAAGTGGCGCTGAAGCCAACTTGAACATGTACTACGACTATCCAGCTGATGGTGTCCGATTTGGTCTTGGTACCCTATGCCGTACTTGGGAAGGCAACATCTTTGGTCTTGGTATGGTCGAAGGTATTGGCTTAGGTGGTCGTGCTCTAGGTATCATGTACGATGGCGACTCACACGGTACATTCGTATCAGGTGAGATTGCAGGTCAGGCTACAACCTACCCGATCGGTCTCAACGGCACTGACGAAACCCTCTCTGGCATTGCCCCTGGTGCAAAAATCATGGGTGTTATGTCAGTAGGTATCGCAGCAGAGTTTAACTCAATGCTCTATGCCGCTGGATTTGATTACAATGACACTTCTGAATACTGGGAGTGGAATCCATTAAGCGTACACCAAGCACAAATCACAAGCAACTCTTGGGGTTGGGTAGCACCACAATATATCGAGCTATGGGGTCAGTATTCACTGATTTATGCCGCAATGGCGACTCCTGGATTCTTCTTTGACAATGCTACTTATACATATCCAGGGATGGTTCAGTGTTTCTCAGCGGGTAACTCTGGCCCAGGCTACGGTACAACTACTCCACCAAGAGCACCTCAGATAATCAATGTGGGTGCTTCAACAAGCTACTTCACATTTGAGAACGACTATGGTCCAGGTCAAGGATGGGACCAGATTGCTGACTTCTCATCCAGAGGTCCTCTGACCCTTGGATATCCGAAGCCAGACGTACTGGCACCCGGTAGAAACAATTATGGTTGGGTACCAACCTATGGTGGAACCTTTGGTATAACCTCTGGATCACCAACTGCTGTTTATGCCGGTACATCGATGGCTTGCCCATTAGCAGCAGGTCTTGCAGCACTAATGCTTGATGCTGATGATACATTGACCCCTGATATGGTCAAGGTGATCATGCAAAGCACTTCAAACGACATCGGTATGGACGGTCTAGCACAGGGTCATGGTGTCATTGATGCAGCCGCAGCAATTGACTTCGTTGTCAATAACAACGGTTACACCTTCTACACCTATGATTCAGTCGCCAACTGGGACACAGTCACGACTGAAGCCTGGCAGTACGACATGAACCCATACCAGAATCAAGCATTCATCAACACCACAACTCCACCAGGTAACTTTGCTGATGGAAACATCTACTTCGGTGTAGTTGCACCTGGTGCAACACCGACAGTGACAGTTACTGGTGACAACTGGATTTCAGCTGATCAGACATTCACTGCTACGACATTTGAGGTCGATACAGTAACAACATTCACATTCGAAACATACGTCTACAATGAAACCACAGAATATGGTCATGACAACCTCCGAGGTGGCTGGTTCGCACTAGACACCGAGATGGGCGGAGCTGCTTACGCTAACTTTGCAGCAGCAGACTACGCAACCATTTCAATCACAGGTGATCCTGACGTATTCGCAGTAACTGGTGACCCACTGTGGGCATTCTGCTTCGACTGGAACGATGTTGCTAATCCTGGAGTTGTTGACTACTACAACATGACCACAGGTGCCGGTGATGAACTGACCAGATGGCAATACGCTGGAGGTACACAGAACGTCCTCAAGATGGACCTCTCATACCCCGGTGGACTGTCAAATCTGTTCCCGAACACACCAATCATCTTGGTAAACGACAATACAATCTTTAGTAATTGGAACCAGACTGGAGATGGCAACATACTTGATGTAACTGTTACCACTTGGCAACTTGTTACTGATGGTAACCTCGGCTTTGCAGCTAACGGTGATGACATGGATGTCACACTCACAGCTCCAGCAGAGTTCGGTGTCCATCAGGGCTTTGTCATGATTAACGGTACCCACATGATGCCTTACAGCTACATGGTTTATGCCACTTACGACAGTTATGGAACCGTTCTAGAGCTAGCTGAGGGTGTTGGCGCAGTACGAACCCCATACGAGCATGGCGCAGTCACTGCTGGTTGGGACTCATACTACACTGCACGTTCTGCTGACCATGTGTCATTCGTAGTTGATCTGACTAATTCTTCAGTGAATTACCTCGCTGCAAGAATTAACTGGACAAGCGCTGATACTGACATGGATGTCGCAATCATTGACTATACTGGAAGTGAACTTGCTCACTCAGGTGACGCAGTCAAGTCCACAGACGACTCATCACTTGCCATTGCTCAAGTAGATGGAACGACTGGAATGTACATCATATACACCAGTGTGAACGCATTGGATGGTGCTACAATACCAGAGGACTTCACTCTGACAGTGGTAGGACTTGCGACTCTTGATGAACCAACTCTAGCACTGAGCTGGACATCCAGAGACCATGCATCACCAACAACTATCACCTCCGGTGGTAGCGCAGTGGGTGATCACGTCGAGATGACAGCAACCTGGACTGACGGTGTTAATCCAGGAATGCCTGAGTTCGGAATCACCACAGTGGAGATGAAGATTCTCTACGGAACACTCTTCTACCAACAGGGTCACAACGTAATACCATCTGACCCCGGTGGTCAATTCTCTGGTGTGATTGATCCTGATGACTTTGCTTGGGTACATGTTCCGGGCATCGTTGAGGGTGACAATGTACGTATAACCGGTGCATTTGATGGCGGCGATAATGACTTCATGGCTTGGTGGAATACTACACCAATGGATGCAAGAACTTATGCCAACAACCTAGTTGACATGGCTTCTAGCGATGATCCAGAAACGGACTCATTCACAGCTGACCAAAGTGGTCAACTCGACTTTGGTATCCTCAACTACGCACAGGACGGTGGTGACTACTACCTAACAGTAGATACTCGACTTGGTCTTGAACCACCTTCAGTGGCTGGTAGCACAAAAACCATAGATACCTACTATCTACTTGCAAACCAGACATACTCAGTACTCGTCGACAGCGACACAGGTACTAACCTCAAGTACAGCATGGAAATACCAAACATCTTCATTGGTAACTTCTTTGCACCTGATGTTACAGTGGAAGACGCAGTTGCTTTAGCCAACAATGTCTTCAACATCTCCTGGAGTGTCACTGACCAGAACGCTGATGATGTACACTACTACTCTGTCTGGATAAGCGGTGATGGAGGAGTATCCTACCAGGTGTTAGCCAGGAATCTGACGGAAACCTACTATCTCTGGGATTCAAGTGGCTTCCTCGAAAGGGATAACTACATTGTGAGAATCAGAGCATTCAGCTTGGACTTCTCACCTGTACTCGATCTCTTACCTGCTGATCATCCGGATGGTGTCTATGACACTCCGTTATGTTCTGTGGACGACGAGGCTAACTACTGGCCGGGTGACTTCGGCGATGGATTCACTGGAGAATTCTTTGCCGGTGACGTACCTCCACCAGAGCCGACGACTACTCCCACAGAACCAACAACACCTACAGGGCCAACGGGACCAACACAACCTGTGACTTGGGATCCGCTACTCATTGGTCTGATTGGTGGTATTGGTGTCGGTGTAGTTGTGCTGCTCATACTCTTCCTAATCAGGAAGAAGTAGTCACACTAGGTCATACCTATAGTTTAACGGATTTGGGGGCTTTGCCCCCATCCCCCCTTCTTTTTTCTGTATCAAAAAGTGCAGAGTGTGTTAGGTCTAGAGATTTACTCTATCTATTGTAAAACATCGATGAACTGGATTACTCGAACTGGTTTCTAACGACAATGTCTGAAAGACTCTTCCGACCACGTAAAGGCGGAAGCTTGCCATCGATCTTGCCCATTGGGACCATTGAAACAGGCCGCATATGGGATGGAATATTGAGGACCTTTGACACCTCTTCTTCATTGAAAGCACCTACCCAACAAGCCCCATAACCATGAAGATGAGCTCCGTAAAGAAGGTTCAAGGTCAAAGCAGCGGTGTCCTGTAATGTGTATAGATACCGTCCCCTCTCTTTGTATCTCTCTGCAGATTCGTCTGGTACTGCACACACGACAAATACCACTGGCGCAACTCCAAT
>JBHLRC010000041.1:0-23392 GCA_048882965.1 Candidatus Thorarchaeota archaeon | reverse complement strand
GCAGATAGAATTGATAATGTCATTCTTCGAGTCACAGGATTGGGAGCCATTGTCATGATGATCTTCGAGCTTATCTTTTTTATTGGAGTCATGTACTTCCAATTCGTTTTTCCAGGATGGAGTATGCCACAAGTCAGTTTGAATCTTGGAGGATTTGTATTAGGTCCGGTCATTATGATTCCAGTGACACTTCTTTTGTTTTCAATACTGGGAAACTTGCTTTCAGCAATATTATTACAATCTGCTTTGCAAGTGTATGTTCATGAAAGGCAATTGGGAGCAGGCATAACACTACTCGTGATTCTCATAATTGAAGTTGCGCACTTATTATTCAGAGGGCTATTCTTCAATCTGCTTTCGCTACCAGTTAGTTGGTTCCTACCATTAATGATAGGAGCATTTCTCTTCGGTACTATCCTCGTGTTCTTTGGTGCACTTGCAGCAATCTATATTGGAAACAAGAAGAGAGTCCAACTAAAGAAGATACGAGAGAAACTTAATCTCTCTGTTTAATCAGGAATCGAAAATCTCGCTTAAACCTCATGAAGCAATTCACTCTGGAACCTCAAACAAGTCAATCAACCTAAAACGATCGACATCTACTAAACCCAGGTCAGTTATCTTGAGTTTGGGAATCACTGGTAATGAAAGGAATGCCATTGCCATAAAAGGCTCATCAAGTGGAGTTCCTAATGTGTGAGCAGCGGATTTCAGATCTTCAAGCTTCTCGCGTACATGTTCTATAGGTTGGTCGGACATTAGACCAGCAATGGGCAATGGAAGAGACTCAATTACTTTACCACCTTTTGCGAGTGCAATACCACCCTGCATTCGTACAATCTGAATAGCGGCTTGAATGAGGTCTTTATCATTAGTTGCGACTGCAACTATATTGTGTGAGTCGTGGGCAATCGAGGAAACCATGGCTCCGTCTTTGAGGCCCATTCCTTTTACGAATCCCACAGAGCGTGGTTCTGATGCATTGTGGCGTTCAATAATTGCGATCTTAGTGATATCTCTGTCAACATCAGGAACAACTAAACCATCCTTAACCTTGGGTTCCTCAATAAGATGCTTAGTAAGAATCTGGTCAGGGATCATCCCAATCACGTTCATTCTGTCCCCACGAGCCTTAACCTGAAAGTCTTCCATTTCAAGATAGTGAATGTTAACAGAGCGTCTAAGTCGTGGTTGCTTCTCAACACCAAACTCCTGAACCATCTTACCATCCTTCGCGACAAGTACTCCCTGCTTGTAGACCATTTCCACATTGATCTTCTCAAGTGAGTCTAAGACTACGATATCTGCATGATAACCCGGCGCGACAGCTCCAATATATTGTAGACCGTAGTGTCGTGCAGTGGATAGCGAAGCAACCTTGATAGCTAGAATGGGATCAACACCCAGGTCTATCGCATCTCTGACCATACTGTCAATATGGCCTTTAGTGATTAGATCCAGTGTGTTTCGATCATCTGTACAAAAACTGCAGAAATCTGCAGTATGAGGTCTTATGAGTAATGCTAGTGCTTTCAGATTCTTGGCAGTAGACCCCTCACGAATATGAATATGCATTCCCCGAGACAATTTCCTTTCTGCTTCTTCAATATCCACACATTCATGTTCAGAAGTGATTCTTGCAGCTGAGTAGGCATTAAGGTCTAAGCCATCTAGTTCAGGGGCATGGCCATCAATCCGCTTGCCCATGCTCAGAGCAACCCTGATTTTCTCGAGAATCGAAGGTTCTCTATAGATTACGCCAGGATAGTTCATTGCTTCAGCGAGTCCCAAAACATAGTGTTCCGTCATCAGTGGCTTAATGTCTAAGAAGTCAAGAGAAACACCATTGGTTTCAAGGTCTGTGGAAGGAACACAGGAGGGGAGCATCATATAGAACTCCAGCGGTCCACCCCTCATGCTTTTACTCATGTAAAGGATTCCTTCCATCCCTAATACATTCGCAATCTCATGGGGATCAGCTATAACAGCTCCTGTTCCATGAGGGACAACTGCCCGAGCGTACTGGATGGGCATAACCATGGAAGACTCTACATGTACATGCCCATCGATAAACGAAGGAGACACATATTTCCCCTTGAGATCAATGACCTCGTTTCCTACATACTCACCAATACCAGCTATGTAAGCACCATGAATGGCAAGATCTCCTGGTGTAACATCGCCAGTAAAGACGTTCACAACATTGGCATTCTTCAGTACCAAATCTGCGCGAGTTCTTCCTGCTGCTACGTCAATCATTTGGTCAAGTGGATAATCTTCGGAACGCGATAGAAACATCTGCTCTCACTCCCAATGCCTTGTGCGTCAGCAATGAAAAGGGTTTCCAATACACTCATTTTATTGCTACTACAACAAGTTTCTCAGCTTCGTTGTCATAGGGGCGACCATCGAGAGCACCATAGATCTTGACATCAGAAAAGCCAACCTTCTCAAGCATCTCTTTAATCTCTGTCCCTGAATATATCCAATGCGTAACATGCCATCTATGGACGGTACCATCTCGTTCGATGAACGTCCATAAATTGTGCAGTTTACTCCAGTTCTCAATTGCCTCTCGTTCCTCTAGCATGAACCCGTGCGGCCATTCAGACCAGCTCTGACGTAAAAAATTTCGAGCCAAAACCTCTTTTCCCATTGACTCGTACAAGAATCTCCCGCCTGGTCTGAGAGAGGCATAGATGTTTCTGAGAACAAGCATTTGCTCCTCATGGTCCTCAAAATAGCTGAATGATGTAAACATACTCAGAACCACATCAAACATCCTATCCCTATGAAAGGTTCGCATGTCATCCAGTACAAACTCAATGGATAGGTGTTCTTCGGTGGCCTTTGCTTTTGCTTTTTCTAGATACAGATTTGTTCGGTCGACACCCACAACTTTGTGACCCCTTCTAGCCAGTTCCAGAGAATGCCTTCCAATGCCGCAGCATAAATCGAGTATTACTTCATCATGAGCAATTCTGCAAAGAGATTTGATATCATCGATCTCATTAGTAGTGAAAGCAATTCTTGCATCCGTGAACATTATAGGTTCCATAATCTCCCACAGCTTATCATTTTCATACCACGGTATTGAGCTCTTATCAGTCATAGGAGTAACCTACCAACAACGAATAAACAGTATCAGAATAAACACAAATGGGCTTAAGGATTTGTTTAGAAAAAAGAGGGGGGACATCGGTCTCTCAAAAAGACAAGACCGATGTTACTTAGTGCTATTTCTTGAATCGCTTGACGTACACTATGTAGACCACAACAACGACTGCTGCAATCACAATTACTGGGACGGCGACTCCACCCAAAACCGCGAGGAGATTGGGAGCTGGAGGCGTGATTGCTTTAACATCTAGTTGATGTGTCACCATCGGAGTGATTTGGATCCACATGAATCCGTCAATTGATAGGCTCCTAACGATACCCATTTCAAGAATTGATTGGTCAGAGATTGCTCCAAACTGGAAGTAAAAGTCAGCAAGTGTTCCATGATACTCATCGTTGAGGTCACTCCACGGAGTATAATGGGATCTTCCATCAAAGGCGCTGAAAAGCCCGGCATTGACGTCTGTAACATCCGCAGTCATAACAGACACGTTATACCAGACACCAGGAGTGGTGTTTAGTAATAGTGCATGCATTTCTCCAGATGAGCCAGGTAATGGTAACGTGAAGTTATAGGATGCGGCTCCAGTTGTAACGTCAAGGAGTTCCATATCGTCATAATAGTCACCCAATCGATTTGTCCATTGGATAGTGAGATCCACTGGATAGTCTTGGTAGTAGTTTGGAGATCCACCTGTGTTGTTCGCTACATTGTATGCACAGATAGTGACAAACGCGTAGCTATCATACCAATTCTGTCCACCAATATTGTAAGAGTCGTTGTTCCAGTATGTTGAATGTGGCAGTATTTGAGACCCATCCCACCAATTAGCAAGAGTCGAGGTACTGCTGTATCGATATGCACCTGATGCATCATAGACTGCTATCTGCAGGTCCACAGTGACGTTGTCTTGATTGTTAAGGAAGAGTGTCATGTTGTACATTTGGAAGTAAGCAGTATCGACAAAGAAGCCACCTACATCCACTATATTGGTAGTTGTTTCACTCACAATTGGTCCAATATTGAACTCAACCCACTCATTGACATTATTCGAAACATCCATCTCGACAAAGTAATCACCAGCAGGCAAATAGTACTCATTTGATGTCTGGAGATTCGAACCAAAATTGAGTGAACGAGTCACACGGTGCCCATCCTCATAGACACCAACCAATCTTATTGAAAGCTCACCTCCAGTCGCGGTGGAGTTTACTCTCAGGACAGATGGTTCTTCAACATCGAGATTGTATCCACGTGTTTCAGTTGCACCCATATAATTCTCAAATTGGAACTCACGATTAGTAGGAAGTTCACCATAACCACTCGTCGTAAAGTACAATGTATACTCTGTATTATCACCACCAGTGACTGTAACGTAATATGGTCCACCTTTGAAGTAATACACTCCAGTATTGGGAGATCCATAAGAATCGAAATAGCGACTTCCACCATTATATCCATAGTTATAGTCCTTGCTTGTAAAGCTTATACTAACTGGTTGAGGAGGTCCAATTACCCCTGCGGGATAGTTGAAAGCATAGGCAATTGAGGCGACATCGTTTGGAGAATTCACCTTGTAGGTATTAACAGTTGGTGCCGTTTCCCTATAGACAAAACTTCCTGTGTCCTTGTCAATGACCAACTGACTAGAAGGTAGAACTCCCGATACGACACCTCCTGCGGCGATAGTCTGCGGGGTAACTGCGACAGGCATTAAATCAAAGAGACCAAAAGTACCAGATGAAGGAGATGCCTGCAGGACTACATAATGACGACCCGAACTCGATGGTTTGAATGGAATAGTCCAAATATCCCCATCTACGCCGCTATATCCCGCGATATAACGACCTTCGGAATCATAAATATACACATTCCAAGATATCCCATCTTGTTTGGATTCAATGGTAAGATGGACAAACTCTTGACCACTTATTCCCAACGTACCATAGTAGGTATAGCCAGCCTCTGCCAGCACCGATGTGTGCTGACCGAAGGTCAATCCAAATGTCCGTGTTTCTAGTGTTGTATTGAGAACGAAATCACTTCCATCTGCTGCCTCGAAATCAAAAAATCTAGGCAGAGTTGTAGGATTAGCAAATGTTCCAGTTCCCCAACCATTAAATGACATCCAATTGAAGGGAACATTCGTGTCCTCATATAGAGACGAATCAGGTGATGCCCAACCACCACTATCATAATTGTAAGTCGTATAGTCCAAATCCTCATTGAGATGCATAGTACCTCTCGATACCATTTTTGATGGATCAGACTCGACATACATGTAGGTGTGATTATTCGCACCTGATGCATATGTCTGATTATTAGTTTCAATTTTGATATTAGTTTGAAGTGCAGATACTGGAGTAGATAGACCGATGATAAATAGCATCGAAACTGCTAGTCCTAATATCATTTTCAAATTGACGTGCTTCATAGCGCATCGTCACCTCGTAAATTTCTATTCATCTTTGTTTTATGAACTCATTTAGTTTGGATAGACCCCCATTTTTCGTCCCTGTCTGATTCCTCGTCAAAACATAGAAGAATTATCAAGTTATATTAAATAGTTAATAAATAATACAAACAGTAGTAGCCAGTATAAGCCAGTATAATTGCTGAGGATTTCCATTTTCTTGCAGCACCGTTCCTAATAGCACACATCATATGCAATCAGCTTTTATCTCGGAGTTGTACAGCAGAAATAAAGACACATTGCTTTTTGATTGTTAAAAGGATGTTCTCTGAAGAATGAAAATGAAATTTGATTCAAGACGCATAGCAATCTTCACAATTTTTGCATCCATGATTATAGCTCTTGAGATTCTACCCATTCCATTTCTTACGGATATTCCACTCTTCGGTGGTTTTACTCTTGATCCAACAGGTATTCCCATAACCATAGTATTTCTCGCTTATGGAAACATATTCGCGTTTCTTCTGCTGCCAATCATGGGAATTGCCATTGGTTATCGAAATCCAATTGGAGCAACATTCAAGGAATTCGCAGAATTCTATACTCTACTGGGTCTGATTGTGGCAAAACTGATTCTTCGAAAACGTTCCTACGATTGGAAAGTCGCGACCCCATTGTATGTTGTTCTTGGAGTGACATTCAGAGCTGTTGGAATGTATGTGACAAACATATTCTTGATCCAATGGCTCTACGGACTACCAGCGGATAGTGCCGTTGTGCTTTCAGCCACATTTGTTATTCCAAACATCATCCAAGCTGTCATCAATGTATTTCTAGGAATTCTCATCTATATCGTAATTCCAGAGGGTCTCAAAGTGGAAGCGCGTTTTGGAAGCGATAGAGATTATCTAGACGGCATGTACGAAGAAATATCAGCAGAGGAGCTAGAGTCAAGCGACAATGAATGAAGAACAGATTCTGATAATTCCAATCCATAATTTCCCATTTGTGAGTCCTGGAGATGATATTCCGTTTCTGATAGATTCTACAATTGAACAGAGTAATGAAACTCTGAAGAAAGGGGATATCGTAGTCGTAACGCACTCAGTGATTTCGATTGCTGAGGGTAGATTGTACAGAATAGATGATATCGTTGTTTCTAAGAAAGCGATGGAGATTGCAGCAAAAACAGGACATGAACCTAAGAGAATTGAGGTTGCTCTTCAAGAAGCAAAGGAAGTATTGCGAGAATCACCGATTCTAATCACCAAGACACACCATGGTATAATAACAGATTTCTCCGGAATTGATGAAAGTAATGCACCGCCAGATTGCTTTATTGCACTCCCAACCAATCCAAATGAGACAGCCAAAAGAATCAGTGAATTCCTAACGCAATCAGTTGGATTCAAAGTGCCAGTCATAATCACAGACACTCAGGGTAGACCTTGGAGGAAGGGTGCAGTCAATCTGGCAATTGGAGTCGCAGGTATGTCACCATTCATTCATAATGCTGGAAAAGAGGATATCTATGGGCATGAACTTCAAGGATCTCTTGTTTGTCTAGCCGATCAGATAGCTAGTTCAGCGGAATTGATAATGGGCCAATCAGATGAGGGCATACCCGTTGTTATAGTACGTGGTGTAAAGTATGAGGAGGAAGACGGAACCACATTTTCCATTCTTCGCTCATCGCAAGAGAATCTGTTTCGCTAATCAATTATGACAACTCTGCGACGGTAGAAAATGACTGCCACCAAGATCACGAAGGCAACTACAACAGTTATGATACCTACCATCAGAGGATCAACGTTCCAAGGACCTGGTTCCATGGGAGTGGTAATATTGACTATCGGATAGTTATCCTGATCATTCTCATCAATGATATACGGCCCTGTACCGCCGTAATCGGACCACCAATTACCAGTATCCACCCCATTATCCCACGCATTCAATAATCCCTCACAAATAGCGTTTGGTGAATTGAACGCTATTACATTGTTGTAAATTAGATTTCGATTAGATGTTCTATCTAGGTAAATTCCTATGCCAGTATTGTTATAGATCTCATTCTGGATGATGGTGCAATCTGACGAACTGTTGAGCAGAATTCCACGTGAATTAGTATACACTGCGTTACCTAGAATATCACAACCATCTGAGTCCCCCAAGAATATTGCATCTGAGTTGTCGAAAATGGAATTTCCACGTAAAGTACAATTCATGCTATTCACGAAATTGACAGCCTCATTATTCTCCCAGATAAGACAGTCCTGTATCTCGCAGTCAAAGGACCACCCTAGGGAGATTCCCTTCAGGTTATCTCGGATATAGGCATCCACAACATCAATGCTTTCAGAATACATAGCAATCACTCCAGTCCAAGAATTATAGTATCCAGAACCTCTCAGAAGTAGACACTCTGTAGAGTGCTGGAATATCACTCCGATAGTGTTATTGTGGAAGACAACATCATTGAGCTGAATTCGACTGCAGTTCACTAAAGTTATCGCTGATGCTTGACCTGGATCATAAAAGGGTGCATAAACATCAGAACTTATCCCGTGAAAATTCCCATCATATATAGTGCAACTGTCACAGCTAATTAGATGTAATTGACCATAGTCATCGCCAATAATTGACTCATCATTGAGATATGCAAAGAAACCAATTGAGCGACCATTGACAGTATTATCTTGGAATCGAATCGAGGCAAAATCCCAAAATTCATAGTTATCTATGGTTGGAAATAGTCCCCCTCCATCAAATGCATTGTTTGTAATATCGCAATCATAACACGGACCATCTGGGACAGTAGAAGGATAATTCGTTCCATACCAACCAAAAGCAAAACCATATCTTCCGTCATTGACCGTATTGTAGGAAATATTGAAACTAGTGACTCCCTGAGGAATTATCCCATATCCAACATTTGAGATATGATTTGAATAGATACTGCAATGTGAACCGCCACTCAAAGCAATCCCAGTTTCATAGAAACCTCTCTCACCGAATAAATTGTTATTATGAACTTCAGTTTCATTTGAGTTCACCATTTCAATAGAGGTAAAGCAGTCAGTGATATTATTGGATTGAATAATGCTTGTATTGGTATTCACGAGAAAACCACTACTGGAGTTGCGTATATTATTACCCTTGACTAAAAGGTCAATTCCAGTCATTTCGATACCATACACCCAGAAATTCTCAATTCTATTCTCGTCGATTATACATGTTGCACAACCCATTATCGAAATTCCAGACCACGGGAAATAGATATCAGAACTAGGAGCTAAGAGTGTGTTATTGGTGATGCTTGAGTTGAAGGTGGACCAAGCTGATATTCCTTCAGACAGGACAAATCCAAATCTATTTTGAGAAACTGTGAGATTGGCACATCCGTACAGATTAATTCCTGAATAACATGGATCGAATTCCTGTGTATTATTGAAAATAATTGTGAAATTGCTCAGAAATACTGAAATTGCTATTGATGTTACATTGAAACGATTGTCTGAGATTAGGCAGGATGAAATCTGAAGACCGGAAATCCCTGCAGAACTCTCTATTATCTCATTTGCGCGGACAACTCCATTGCTGACATTTGTGAGTGTTAGTGGAAAGACTGCCTGATAACCAACATAGGTATAGTAAGGAGATTTCAAAACGCAGTTTTGAATTATAAAATGACTAGTGGTGTTCATTATCCAGATGCATGCAGAGCTGTTTGTGGTAATATTCAGATTTTCAATGAGATAGGGATTTGTTTCTGAGCCATTACCAGGCCAAGACTGCGTTTCAAAATCAGCGTCCGAGGTGATGTTGAATGGTTCGTGATTTACATATGATACACTATGCACTCCTCTTGCTGTAATCCTTACAGGATTCAAGTTTTCAGAATTGTAGAGTTGAATGTTGAATGAGCAAGCAAGTACACAAATTAGTATCAAAGCCAAACCACGACGAACCATAGTCTATCCCCACATGTATACTGGATATTGAAAGAATATGAAGCTTGACACGCTCAGAGTGCATCGTCAAAGAACTCAGCTAGTCGAATCAGTAGGGTCTTGACATTTTTCTCTCGAATGATCCCGTGGCCTTCGTCATCAAAGACTAGTTTGTCATATGTAATCTTGCTTTCTTCCAGTCTTTTCTCCACCTCAGCCACATTGGCTTTTGTGACATTAGGGTCGTTAAGACCCTGCACAATCAGGAGCTTGCCCCTCACATTCTGTACGTAGTTTATTGGAGACCTTTCTTGATATTTCTCAGGAATCTCAGTAGGAGACCCTCCTAACATCTCTTCAGAATATGGGCGTAAGTCTGGCCTTGTGGTTTCATAATCGACAACCAAATCGGTCATCCCGCAGATCGGTGCTGCAGCAGCCACAATATCAGTTGGGAATTGTGTTATTGCTAGCCAGCTCATATAACCGCCATAACTCGTACCACAAACCCCAACTTTACTTGGAGAGGCTATTCCTAATTCAATCATCTGCTCAATTCCTGTTCGGACATCTTCCTTTTCAAGACCGCCCCAACCCTCCTGCTTGATTAGCTCTCGAAAATCAATTCCATACCCTGTAGAACCTCTATAGTTGGGATCTAGAACATTATAACCTAAGGAGCAGAAGTATTGAATCTCGGGATCGAGGGCATCCTCAGAGTGCCAGGTAGGTCCACCATGGATTGTAATTATGGCTTTTCCATTGGGATTTTGAGCCTTGTATAGCCAGCCATGAATCTTTGTTTGATCAGCAGAGGTCCATCTAAAGTCTTCAGCAGGTGTCAAATCTTCTCTCTTAACCGAGCTGTAGCTTAACAAGTTTGTAATTGGGGTGAATTTTGAAGGATCTAGTTGATTGATATTGAAACGCACAACATCAGTAGGATTTGTAGAACTATAGAATAAACCCAACCAATCAACATCTCCAATATTTGTAATTGGCCAAAGATTACCTCGAGTGGGAGATATGCGGATGAGAGCATCTGTATCAAGGTCGAGGAGGTATGGTTTCTTGCGTGCGTCTATCTCTTCTGCCATGATGATATGATTCGTGTATTTGGGCACACCAGTGACACTATATGTCCCACCATCATTGGGTTTTGATAACCACTGAATCTCATCTGCAGCTATGTCATAGAGACCTATCCCTATGTAATTATGACGAACACCATCTAATGTATCCGTATCAAAGAGGATTCTCCCATCATGTGTCCACTTGGCATTCATCTTTGCTTTTGGACCAAAATTGAGTATCTCTCTGTCCTGATTGCCATCGATAGTTGCTAACCAATACTGTTCTCCTGATGGATCTTCATCAGCTCTGTTGTAGAGAACATATCTACCATTGGGATCAACAGATGGTATAAGATATGTAGGCTTATCAGGACGAGCTATAACGGTCCTAGTTCCCGAATCCAAATCCTGAATGACCACTCGGAAGGTCTCAGTTTCTTTCTTCGTATCATAATCGTAATTGACCGAGTATGCAATGAAATCACCTCTGGGTCCAAAAAATCCCCCTCTGAGAAAGAACTTCGGTGCAACCTCTGTCAAAGGAACCATTTCAAAGGGATTGTCTAGAAACACTCTGTATAATGTTGCTCTCTCATTTCGGGCGGTGTCTTGGGCAACAATGACAGATTTTGAATCAGGAGCCCAATCGCTAACAGTTGTTACCTCAGGTGTTTTCGTTAATGGAACCAAATCTCCAGTGCCATCGGATGATTTCAAGAAAACATCATAATTCTCCTGAATTCGGTTGATTGTAAGTGCTAGATACTTCTTATCGGGAGAGATCAAAGCATTATCCATTGTTGGAAGACTCATCAAGGAATCTAGGTCAATGTCTCTAGAGGGAGGCATATTGAAACAGTAATGTGGTATGATTTACATTTTTGCACTGGTAACTAGATATAGAATCTGAATCCAAAAAGCTGCGAAAAGAGTAGCAGACCAATAACGATGAGGATTATTCCAACCAGAATCTCAATCCTATGAGCTTGACTACTGATAGTCGTAGCCATCCTCATTCTTGCTTCTCCTGTGACCACAGCGATGAGAAAGTATGGTATGGCTATTGCAATAGAAAACACAATGAATAGCATGACAAGAACAAGAAGATTCGTTTCCGTCCCGATGAGAGCTACAGTACCAAGAATAGCTGGTGCCGAACAAGGAGCAGCAAGCAGAGAATAACCAAGCCCTACCACAAACACACTGACTAGGTTTGTCGGAGTTGTTGGTTGTGACTTTAAATTAAGAGAACTCAATCTCAGTTTATCCTGGAGAGTGTGGGACATCATCACAATCCCCAGAAAGACTATGATTAGTCCAAGGATTGCTTGAAATTCAATGTAGAAATCTATGAGAAAGCTACCTATGAAACCCGCAATTGCAATAAAAAATGCAACTGAAGTAAGGATTCCCAGAATTAAAGCGGTGGTCACAATAACGCTTCTTCCACGACTGTCAGCAGATTGAAGACTATTAATCAAGAATAACGGGAGTAGGGGGAAAAGGCAGGGTGAAATTGCAATAAACAGACCTGCTCCAAAAGCACCTGAAAGTTTCACAAGGAGTAATCCTAGCTCAATAGCTCCCTGCACACCCACTCAACTCCTATTACATGATCAAACCAATTTTGGAAGATATGCTTGCATCTGTCCAAAGCCCAACATGGAAGTATCTGAAGAATCCATCAGCATCAATCAAAACCATTGAAGGCACCGATGAGATACTAAAGTAGTCCAAGAAGTGTCTATCATCAACACCATGGGCCCAAGAAAGACCTTTTGATGATTTGTAGTCAGCCATCATTGAAGTTGTTTCCGATGTGTCTACTGTGAGGGAAACTACAACAACAGTTCCAGCTAAATCTTCAGATATTGTTTCGAGATACCCATTCTGAGTTGCGCAAGAAGAACACCAAGTCGCCATGAGGTCTACAAGAACGACTTGTCCCTCAAGGTCACTAAGAGTTAGGGTTGAACCATCAGACATATCGAACTCCCAGTTTGTTGGTACTTCTAGTCCAAGTTCAAGAAGATCAGTATCTTGTGTTGTCCGTGTGAGTTGGGTGTCATTATCACCATTTCCAGTGGGAAATGTCAAAAAAGAAGCACCAATCACTGTTCCTAAGACAACCACTACTAGAGTGACTCCAACAATAGCCATCTTCTCTGGTTCCATAATAGAAAATCCTCTGACCTTGTTTTTATATTATTTGTAGCCTTCGGGCAAGCATATATAGGTTGTGCAACAAGCATGCACAACCGATGTAGGAGAGAATGACAAATCAAGAAAGAAATGCGACGTCGCGTGTGGAACAATAGTACAGATAAGAAACTATGCCTCTTGAGCATCTTCTTTCTGAAGTTCTGAAATTGTTTCATCAATGTGCTTGATGTGATCTTCAAGTCTTGATTTGAAGGCTTCTAGACTCTTGATCTTGGTCTCTTTACTTTGTTCATAAGGTGCGCAACCAAATGAATGCATGAAGGGACCCATGAAATGACCATAGTATCTATGACTTCCGCGTTCTCCACACATCTCTTACTTCTCACCTCCGTCCTCTTTATCTGAGCTCTTCATCTCGTCGAGTTGCTTATTGACCCACTCAAGCTCATGACTTAAGTACGAACGATACTGTTTTAGAAACTCGAGATGTTTCTGAGAACATCGACCAGATTCGCATCTGGCTTTCATGGCTGCAAATCCAATTGGGCTACGTTCACGAACGGTCCAGTCCAATAGAGGCGCAGCCGCCCTCTCACCTGCCTGACTTACGAGGAATCTCCAAATCCTTCCCTGAGCGCCCCACTCTGTATCAAGATTCTGAAGTGCTACTGTGAGAACCTTCCGTCCCATCGGAGTGAGCTGGTATTCCACCATATCAGGACTATCATCTTGAGGAATGTGTGTTCCCTGAATTAGCCCTTTCTCAACAAGTCGGTGGAGTGCGGGGTAGACAGTACCACTCTTCACTCTCCCTGATCCCATACGGTCCCCTAGCTTCTGGATTATCATATAACCGTGAGCAGGGTCCTGTTTAAGAATAGCAAGAATGAGTAATTGAACAGGACTGAGCCTTGTTCCGTGAGTTTGATGTCTTCCCATGTTAGCACAGTTCATATGTAGACACCTACCTATGTAGAGCTCTACATATTGCTATGTAGATGTCTACATAAAAACCTTGAGTTTCATCACCGATATGCTTAGAAACGCAAAGAGTGGGTGAAAATGTGTGTTTGAGATGGCGGATGACTACAAGCGATTTATCATACCTGCAGTGTTCTCGATATTCGGTGTGATTATCACGTTCTGGGCAACCTACGTCCTAGCCCTTAGATTGGTGGTGTTTGAGCCAAGCTATAGTGTTGATCTTGTTCCAGTAGTAAACGGAAGATTGAGGCCAGATATCATCTTTCTAGTGATGGCGCTTATCCCCATTTTCTTCATTGAGTTTTTCGTAATTACATTGCCAATTGCATTCTTCATGCTTATAATAGCTAGAGCTTTTCGTGTTGCCACCTATGATATTGATGTGATGAGAATCGGACAAGGATTTGACTGGATTAGAATGATGAAGAGAGCTGTCGTTCCTGCCCTTTTTGCACTTTCCCTCGGGGAACTAGTCATCAGTCTTCTAAATGGTGTAATCTTCTATATACCACCTCTTCCTGAAGGAGCAGAACGACAAGTAATCGCATCATCATTGCACCCACTACTCACATTACTTGGCTCATTGATTGCATTAATTGTTAGTATCGCGATATTTTCTCCCACATGGCTGCTTAATGACTCAGGAATAGTCACACATGTTAAACAAAAACACCTCGATTATAGGAGATGCCCTGATACCGAAGGTGTGGGACGTTGGTACTCTAATCTCGTAGGAGGTTTTGGGATTCTTGCTTTCCCAATTGCGATGTTCCACAGATACTTCTATCAGAAATTCATCATTCTTGGTTTTCCATTGAATTATGGAACTGTCATGGTGAGCCTGGGGTGGACAGTAGGCTTACCGTTTGCAACAATTGCGTTCATCCTCCCACTAATTATTATGAACGAGTTTACAATCAAATGGGCGGGGCCCATTGTGCAGAGGATTGCTAGAAGGCTAGGTGCTAACGATGTTCAGTTTCAGTACATAGGAACTGTCCAACCTCTTGATTCTCAAATGATGTCTGAAGTTGAGGGGCTTTCTGATTCCATGGAGCAGTCAGATAGATGATAGCGTGAGGGCGAGATTTCTTGTCCACATTGACATATCCTTTACTCTTCAGTTCCTTCACTGATTTTTTGATGACAGATTTGCTGAGACCTGAATCCGTTTCAAGATCCTTGTAAGTTGTGTTACGATTATTTTGAATGATTTGTAGCAGTCTGAACTCAGGGATTGAATCGATAGCAGCACGTAAAGATTCATTCTCTCGTCGCAATGAATTCTCATCACCTGATAACAGCCTACGTATCTCATCTCGGAGGTCACTGATCTCTTCAGTAAAAGAAAGCCGCTGCGCCTCATAGCGGGCTACAA
This sequence comes from Candidatus Thorarchaeota archaeon, assembly GCA_048882965.1. Lineage (GTDB taxonomy): Archaea > Asgardarchaeota > Thorarchaeia > Thorarchaeales > Thorarchaeaceae > SMTZ1-45. Next base: position 8,310 of record JBHLRC010000041.1, on the reverse strand, counting down.
CTCCATTTGATGCATGTACCAGTTCTGCACTCAAATCATTTCCCAATCCGTCCAAAGCTTCGCGGGATGCCATTCGTGCCTCTCGAATAATACCAGTGACATCCTCTGTGTCTAACCATTCACCATCAACAAGAGTCTCAATTTGAGAATAGTAGTCATCCAGACGCTTTACCCAAATATCTCGAATTTCCTGAAGCACTCCTGCAATTCTTAGTGTCATGCGAGCTGCGCTATCATTTGTTGCAGTCATGAGCATCACAATTAGAAACTAGAGCCTGGCAAGAAGAGAGCTAGTGTCACCCAGGTATGACCAAGGATGATTCTTCGGCAACCCAGAAAATTCGATCTTTGATTTCTTCTAGAGTACCAGGCCAGAGGTTGTAAGAGAGTTCAACACGTGCCATTAGAGGAACAGTTTCGTCTATCAAAAAAGCTTCAAGATCAAAACAATAGTAAAGTGGAGTGATATCCACTGTCTTCATTTGGTTCTCACTAATATCCAACCAGAGTATATTTGGACAGTCTCTCAGAGGACTAAGATCAATCCTAAGAAGCCCGGCACCTCTCAACCACAGCCCTTCAAGTGCTTTGCAGTTTTTCAAGGGGGAGAGATCTAACTCGTCTAGTTCGTTGTTATTTACAAACAGCTCTTGGAGGTTTAGACATGAAGAAAGAGGCCCTAGATCGATATCATAGAGTTCATTATTATCAATGCGAAGGAAGCGCAATGCAGTGCATTTTCTGAGAGGAGATAAATCGATTTCGTGAAAGTCATTTGAATGAAGATTCAGTTCTTGTAATTTAAGACATGACATGAGTGGGGACAAGTCAATCCTCTGAAGCTTATTGATCTCTAGAGAGAGTATGTCTAAGTTCAAACAGTTCTCAAGACCCCCTAAATCAATAGAAGTGATAAGATTGGATCCGAGTAACAATTTCTCAAGGCTAGGACATTCACGTAGTGGTTCTAAGTCAATGGATCGAATTAGGTTAGCGGACAGATTGATAGTTCGTAGGGTCTTGCATTGTATGAGTTGTGAGAGGTCTATCTCAACTATTTTCCGACCGGAGAGATCAACCTCGATAACATCATCATGTGTCTGGAAATACATCTCAACTCCATTCTCAATCTTGAACATTATACGAATTTCAACCATATGATAGACTCCCAGCCTATCTTTTACTATCTAAGGCACTCAGTATTACCATAAATCGTTGAGTATTATAACTCATCTTGGTGTGGAAGACTCATGAACCTCGTGAGACCATTGTATATTATTTAGCATCATATTGATTGGGTCAGGAAAGTATGGTAAATGCTTCAATTTGTGATTAGCTGTCAATACGACCTCATCATCCAGAGCTAATGATTCAAGATTATCAAAGTGAAATAGAACTGAAATATCAATGGATTGAAACGCATTCTCGTTCAGATGGAGATACCGCAAATCAGTAGAGTGTTCAAGTGGACTAAGGTCAATTTCTCGGAGAAGATTTCCTGAGAGGACCAAGTACTGCAATTGGGATAATTCACTAAGTGCACTAAGATCTATTTCCCTCAGTCGATTATCGGAGATATAGAGCCATCTGAGTTCCTTACATTTTCCAAGCGGTGACACATCAATCTCTGTCAGTCTGTTGTCAGATAGTTCAAGAGCTTGAAGATCACGACAATGAGATAGAGGATCGAGGTTGATATGAGTAAGCTCATTCGATGTTATACTAAGTATTTTTAGACTTGAACAGAATGCCAAAGGTGAAAGATCTATCTCAGTTAATAGATTCGTATCAAGGCTGAGCTTTTCGAGTCTACCGCAAGAGCCCAGAGGTTCTAGACTTACGGATTTTATACTCGTATCTGAAAGGTCAATTTCCGTGTAATGGTCATCCTTTGCAACCTGATACTTCTCGCCATCTGATGCAACATACCGTATGGTGAACCGGGTCACCGTTTACCTCTCTCCATTTTTTCCTATGATTATACCTTGATGTCTTTTTTGCTTATGACATCGAACCATAATAAAGCTCACTTGTGGTCTCAAAGTTCATGAAAATGGACAAATTAGGACCTATCGAGATGCGCCCAAGGCATCGGTTCAGGAATTGTTTTGACAAAACGACGAATAATTTCACTTACTCCATCAGGATTGTGGACTCCATCAAAAACCAATGCAGGTTTCTCATCATCTACAGAGGTGTAGACTTCCACATCACCCATTCCGACTTTCCGTTCATCTGGAGGACCTGAGCAGTGGAGCAATGCAATCTCATCATAGAACACCCTTTTGGTCTTCCTTGAGAAAACACCTTTGCGAACACGGACATTCCATGTCGTAATGATATACAGTGTGAACCACCTCCGGCTTTCAGCCCAAGCTACCAATATTATTCCGAAGACCATAGCTCCTGCACTTAAACTCCAAGAAATCAAATCCCGTCCCAGACCACCATATGAAGTAACTATCATGAATCCAGTTCCTACAATAAAGGTGACTGTCCCAAAAACATAGTAGAAGATGAAGGAAGCTCGCTTAGGGTAGAATATAGTGACCAAACGCTCTTTCTTCTCTGGCGGAAATGGTTCTTCAGAACTGGGTTCGGTCATTGGAGTCACTCAGGTGGTTCAAGCTAAACAACTTATGAAGATGTCGAATATCGAAAGAAGATGATGCCCGACACATTACATACCGGGCACAATAGTCAAACCAAACAAACCTACGCAGGATAGATAGAATAAAGAGTGTCACATGCATGAACCACGTGACCAACTAAAGTGCGAATCTCGTCACCAGTGATGTCAGTATCATTCGTTTCTGCAATTACTATGATGTCATCTTCATCATCGATGGCAAATTTAACGCCATTAGCTTTCCATGATTCTTTTAACATATCATAAGCAAGTTGCATTCTCTTGTTCTCTTGAACCTCATAGAAATTGGTGAATGGTGCGACAATATACAACCATGATTCGTCTTTATTCGATACTATCTTGATCTTCAAGTCATCAAAGTGGTCTGTTTTCCATCTCATCATGAGAACATTGTTATCACGTTCAAATTTGATATCAACCGATTCAAGCAAAGATGCAATATGATCTATAACACTCAATGTGAGAACCTCTGTGGCTTCGTTGCCAGTTCGTGCATATTAAGGTGTTTGGGGCCTTTCTAGGCCTGTGAAAAGGTTAAATATATATCGTGCCACATACTATATCGGATTACGTAGTAATAGTGGGGTTTGTAATTCTTGTCAACTGAAGAAGAGAGTGCAGGACCTGAGATTGAGTACGAAAGATGGTCACTAGAGATACGACGCGGTGCTCTTTCATTAGCGATACTAGCTATCATCTTGGATGGCGAGTCTTATGGGTATGATATCATGAAAAAACTCGGAGAGGATGAGTATGATGCATTACAAGTTGAACCCAGTACTACCTATCCACTACTACGACGATTGGAGAAGAGAGGAGTCCTTGAGGGTAGATGGTCTGATACCTCAGGTAAACGAAGGAGACTGTATTATGTTACTAGGGATGGCAGGAAAATTCTACGGAGGATGGTGAAGAGTTGGCAAAACTTGAACGAACAACTGATGCTATTGACAAAGGAGGCTGGGCTGATATGACAGATGATGCAAATGGAGTTATTGAGGAATATCTTGAACTGGTCAATGAACACCTTCCTAAGTCCATATCAGAGGACGTAATTACAGAGCTAAGAACGTATATGGTAGAAGCAGCCAAAGACTTGGGAGAAGGGGAGATAACGCTACAGTCTGCTAAGAAGGTTGTAGCACAATTTGGTGCACCAAGTGAAGTTGCTAAGGAATACAAATATTCGATGCTTCCAGAAACCATTCCTTCACAAGACGATTCCACGCCAGCTAGAACACATTATTTAGAATCGATTGATGGATCTGTCGCAGATGAAACAAAAGATGAAAAGGTCAAGCAAAGAAGAATTGCATCCTATTCATCAACAATAGCGCAGGGATTATCCATTGCTGTTGCATGGTCATTTCTAGTGTTTCTTGCATCTACCCTAGCAGGACCAGTGTGGCTAGTTCTTGATGCCTATGTAATTCTAATTATTCAAGTTATTTTGGCTGTTTCCAGTTTCACTGCTATAGTATATTATCAGAAACGTCAAAAGAAAGTACTTTGGAAAAGAGATTTCCTCGAGTGGCCACTAACCCAGCGTTTTCTAACGCTTCCAGAGAATGCCTTCTTTGATTTCTCTGGTTCATTTTTGGTCTTCGATATCATTGGATCATGCATTGGAATTGTCATCTTCTTCTTCTCAGCCATATATTCACCAAGCCCGTACTATATTCCTATCATTGTAGCACCAGTTTCCATTGCGTTTCTTGCCAAGTCATATTATAGTGGAAGGAGTATTGGACCGCAAGACCCAGTAAAACATGTCAGAGCTGAAATGTCATTCACATTTATTGCATTGGTACTCATTGATAGCTCGCAGGTATGGTTTGTCAATTTTTCTGTAGGTAGTGTATTCCAGTTCAGGACAATGATTGGATTCTATTCTATGGTATGGGGAGGTATACTCCTCCTTCAGCTAGTTGCTAGAAGTGGAGACCTTTGGTGGACCACTGAAGATTCCAAAACAGCTCCTGCGAGAGATGAGAGGACAATCCTTCTTCATCAAACAAAGAACATTGCTGCTACCACTATCCTGAAACAGGTAGGATGGATAGTTCTTTTCTCAGTGATACCAACATATTGCTTGATCATATCACAATATATCTACACACCTTGGTTTGCCCCTTTCTGGATAGCTGCATTCTTTGGACCGATTTTCATAATTCCCACAGCACTCTACTTTTTCTTTAGACGTTGGTTGGTACATCAAGGAAGTTCAATGTCAATAATCGGACAACGGTCTAGAATTGAAGCGGTAGCAGACCTGCTACTTTTAAGCTATCTTCTCTTCGGATTTGTGTTCGGTATTCAGATTTTAATTGAGCCCGCTTATGTATTGGAACAATCTCATTACCTACTCGATGAATTTGGTTTCACAGGAATGACGTATTTTCTTACGGGACATTTGTCATCCATTCTCTTACTAATTATTGGTGCTATTTTGAGGATTATGGGGGATTGTTTGGAATTTCGTGAGAATAAAAGACCCGCAATACAACTAATGATAATTTCAGGAATGATTCTGGTGACTTCACTCTCAATTAGAGTTGGAATAGATATAATGTCACGTGACTATCTATGGTTTTCATTCATGAACTATACGGTTATTCTTTTGTTGGCAACAGCGATTGCATTCCAAGTTGAAACCTCCAGAGTGAAACTCAAAATAATGAATGGAACTTCTTCAACCTCATCACATTTCATGCACACCTTAGATGATACAAAACTAGAACCGCTGAATAAGGTTGATAGTCCAGAACAAAAAGAAAAGTATCTTGGAAATTGAAAGTGGCTCAGGTTTATTTACCTTCAAGAGTATAGCTACTCAAGTAGCCGGAAGTGGGGTCTACACATAACCCAAAGGAGTGAGTCGATAGAAGATGCAAGTGGCAATTGCTGCTCTACTGAGGGAGGTTTCGTTTGGAATTCTCATCGCAGGACTGTTCTATACATTCGGATTATTTGCGCTTGGTAGGTTTTTTTCCGCAATATCAGATCATGGACATGTTGAAGCAGACCATGATATTGATCACGATATCGATCATGATGTAGACCATGACATTGGACATGAGGTTGACCATGACTTAGACCATGATATCGGACATGAGGTAGAGCATGATTTCGATCACGACTATGATGTAGACCATGACATTGGACATGAGGTTGACCATGACTTAGACCATGACATCGGACACGAAATGGACCACGACTATGACGTAGACCATGAAATTGCACATGATGTTGACCATGATTTCGATCATGATGTTGAGCATGAAGTTCCGCATGATAAGTCAGGAATTGTTGAACATGACCATGACATCGATGTAGATCATGACGTTCCTGAGGACAAATCAGGTTTCTTCGAGACTGAGAGAGGTGCTCCGATGGGAGTAACTATTGGAACATCATTAGTCACTTTTGGTTTCTTAGGTTCGCTGCTATACTATGAAGGTATTGTACTACCATTATTTGGGAAGATTCTCGTACACCTTGCAGGGGTTGTGTTAATGGTCTATAGTGTTCGAACAATTCTCGGGAAGGCATTCGTTGAGTCAGGATTCAATCTTCAACCAAGACACTTAGTCGGAAGGGAGGTCGAAGCTGTATCAACCATAAATGATGGCTTTGGAGAAGTAAGACTTGAAACTGAGATGGGATTGAGAAGATTCAATGCAAGACCATTCCAAAGAGGAGTGGTCTTTCAGAAGGGTACTGATCTCTTTATAGTTTCAGCTAATGATAAGTTCGTATACGTTGATCCGAGAAGAGATGTCGTCAAGTGGTTACAGGAGCAGAGTAAAAAAAAGCAAGAGGGACAGAAGTCAAAAGACTAACTGTCCTCTCAAATCATTTTATCGATGCACTCTTTTTTTGTAGATGATTACAGCACCAATCACGAAGGCCAGACCAGCTCCACCAGCTATAAGCAATGGAGATAAAATCACAGGCACAGCCACCTCGTCAGGATTGTAGACTGCGACTGCAATTGTAGTAGGTTCTTGTTCTGCAGGTACCCAGTGACCCCCGACATATAGAAGGCCGTTATTCCCCATTTCCAAGTCAATCTCACCGGTTATACCACTATAGAGGCTTTGCCACTTGATTGACAAAATAGAACGATTCCATTCCTGTGTTCCTGTGGAGTCGAATTTATACAAGACCCATTTGAGCTCGAATCTAAAATGCTTTGCAATTACATAGATGTCATCCTCATTGCTCAAAGTAATTCCATCGGCAATCAGCCATTCATTCCAGAGCTCTCCATATTTCTTCAAGACAGATGTTTCCCAGATTTTTGTTCCATCTTTGGTCACCTTTGTGATGTTGAAGAGTCCTGATTGGGCGACGGAACGACTGACAATGAAGTAATCATCAGCCATTGTCAGTGTGTTGACTACTCCATCGTAAATCCACTTCGTTAGGTTGCCATTATTATCCCATTCCGTGATTCCCGGATATCCACCCATATCTACAGCAAAGATTCTGTCATCAGAATCCACGAAAACCTGGTATAACTGATACCCCATGTTATGGAATGTTGTAGTCCAAAGAACTTCTCCTTGATTATCAACCTTCATCATAAAGGCATCTGCAATTGAACCATAAATTGGATCATCTCGAACTTTATCTCCAACAATGATTACAGAGCCATCGGTGCAAATGGCCAAGTCTCTACCGTAGTCATGTTCACCTAAATCGTACGTCTTGTTCCAGACCTTTGATCCTCCACTTCCCCATTTAACCAACACAACATCATAATTACCACCCCATCCTACCGTATAGATATCATTTCCTCTAGTATCTACAGCCTCTCCAACTACTCTATCTTGTGACCTAGACCAAACAACAGAACCTAAGGGATTGAATTTAACTAGAGTGTGGCGAACTGTCTGAGTTTCATAATCGCTTATTTGACCAATGACATAAGCTGAATCATCATCACTGAGGGTCATATCAGGGAACCGAACTCCATATTCTCCGCCCCAATGGCCGAAACCAACCGAGGAATATGCCTCATACTCATAATCAATATCCCCATTTACAGTCTCGAACTTCAAGGATAGAAGTTGAGCAGTGACACTCCCATTTAGATAGGTCCAAGATTCACTTCTATAGAAGTCCAAGTTGGGAGAGAGACCGATTGCTAATCTGATTGTATCAGTTGGATCTTCCTGTACTCCTCCATCGTCAATCATTCCATTGAAGACCTCTCGTAAATCGAAATAGGTGAAGTCTACGGTTGGAGTTTGTACTATGGATGGGCCTTGGAAGATTGGATAGTCATAGAACTTGACCCAGTTCTGTGAGGAGTCTATGACACAGATGAAGAGTGAAACATAACCATCATACTGGTAACTCGTGAAGTTACCTGTAAGGAAGTGCTGTAATTCTACTTGGATCTTAGCATCAAGAGGTAGTTCGTTTCCGGTCCATTCAATATCTTGGTATGTATAGATGTTATCATAACAATCGGGATATGAATCATGTTCTATTGATCTGAAATCGAGACTTGTGTTTGCAATGTGAGTGAAAGTTAGATTGAGATGACTTCTATCACTTGGACCAGTTCCTGCATGATAGGAAGATAATAATTCGTCTCCTTGGTTAAAGCGGCTGGCGGAGAGGAAAGCTGCCAGCCGGTCGTCTTTGCC
>JBHLRC010000040.1:0-23590 GCA_048882965.1 Candidatus Thorarchaeota archaeon | reverse complement strand
CTCGGTTTTTCATTTCTTCTACGTTATGAACTATGAATTTCTCCACCTCGAGATTTCCCACGAATTCTTCATAGTCATCCTCCTCTGATTTATCGTAAACTGGTCTTGTCACCTGTCCCGTTCTAATAAGCGGGCTTGTACAACAATATTCATCAGCTCCGAGAATTTGTGGTTCAATATCAAAATAGTTGAGCATTCGTAATGTCGCATCTGCTATCTCTGGTCTTTTGTAAGATGCTGTACATCCTACAAAATAGCCCCAATTAGAATCATTGGAAATTCGGGTGTCTGGTTTGACCCAATCTGCTCGTTCTTTTGGATTTCCTCCATATACGTTATTATATTTGAGAGCCATATCTCCCATTACGTGCAATTTTCCATATGGCCCCTTTCCCATTTGAACGAGCTTCTTCCTCACATCTTCAATGATTCTGACATACGGTACCTTGATTGGACATCTTTCTACACACTGTTCACATGTGCTACAGGCATAGACTGCTTTTACAAAACTCTCATCAACAGGTAGGTTCTTCTCTACATAGGACCGCAAGAGTCGAAGGCGACCTCCAGCAAAATATGCTTCAGAATGAAACTCCTCGTAGCTGGTACATGTCCATCTGCATGTTGAACAATTACTGCATTGAACAATTTGATCCGGGTCAACATCGAGTTCTGGTGTGAAGAATCTCTTCATTTAGACACTACCTCCTGGTATGAAACTGGTATCTCTAGAATGTTCTTACCTCTCCGGAGCAATACCTGTAATCTCCGGAAGTAACCATTCATTGTGAACATGAGGTTCAACCGTGTGTAAGACAAATTGCATCGAGTAAGCTTATCCGGATTCATAATTCCTGCTTGGTCCCATCTGTTACGAATCTCTATGAATCTCTTGTAATCCTCATTTTGATATCGTTTGATGTAGACTGTATTTTGAAGACCGAAGGTATAGAGTTCTCCGCCCTGTCGGTACATCATCTTGACCAATTTGTGGAGCATTGACTTCCCTGACATGAAATGCATCCAATATCGATGGTCAGACGGTGCAAACACACACAACCGCGCTTTGTTTGGTCTACCAAGAACGAGATAGAAACAGGAATTTATGTTGTAGTTGCTAGCAATCTTATACATTCTTCTTACTATTGGTTCAACGTGATCCAAAGGAATCCAGAAATTCTGCATAGAAAGCGTTGGTACTTCGAGCTTAAGTTTCATCTCGACAATAAACCGATCCTCCCAATTCTTTTCATAATAAGATTGCTGCATTTCCATGCCTCCTCCAATTTCGAAAATACCTCTGGCTGCCATGAGCGACTCCTCGACCTCATCAGAATCGCCGCTGTAGGTAACCAGCACAAAGAACAAACCTTTCGTCTTTGGAGGTAAACCACCTTGGATACGCCATTCATACTCAAGATCAGTAAGTCTGAGATAGACGGGAGGCGTTTTGGTTTTGCTCAGACGATTTACTGCATCAATCGCTTGTTTAAGGTCTTGGAACGCAAACATTAATCCCTTGGTCATTTCGGGTAATGGAATAATCTTGAGTTTGAGTGCGGTGACAATCCCTGCAATTCCAGATGTACCAAAGAATGGTAACATGTCGTCACCAGTGACGGTTTCAATTGTACCATCAGGTCTCACAACATTCATCTCTAGGACATTGTCAACCATTGAACCATACTTGGGAGTACCAATTCCTCCTTTACCCCCAATTGCTAACCAACCTGCCAGTGTTGAAGCCACAGCGCTTTGGGGTTGTACTGGTACTGCATATCCCTCTTTTCTCAGATCATTGTCAAGAATCTCCCAAACAGCTCCAGCTCCCACATGCACCCATTGTTCTTCTTTGTTTATTTCCAATATTTTATCCATTGTTTTTGTATCTACTACGATTCCTCCCCTTGTTGGACTTGCAGACCCATAGTAACAAGTTCCTCCCCCTCTTGGAACAATCGGTATTTTTCTGGTAGCGGCTAATTTTATGATCGATGATACTTGCTCAGAAGTTGTTGGCCATGCAACAAAATCCGCGAGCCACTTCTTTTTCCACCTGAAGTGATAATATGGAATACCGGTAGTGTCACCACTCGCTGAAAGCCGTTCAGCCATGAGGTCACTGACCCATGATATTTCTGATAAGTCTGAGATTTGTTCTGGTTCATTCATACTTGATCACCTTTATGCGATGTATAGAATATATCCCATGATGAACACTATAGTCCAACAAACAGCAGCAGTTAATCCAGGAATTTTTGTTCTGATTCCTGAGATACCTGTCAGGAATGCACCAATACCAGCCAGATATCCAATAACCCCAAGTCCGATATGAATTAAGTGAAACAAATCAGCACCTGCACTAAGTACCGTACTAGTGAGAGGTAGAATTGCCACAATATTCACCGTGGTCAGCAATAAGGAGAGACCTGCACAGATCCCATGTGTAAATGTGTATTTTTCCCGCGAAAACTCGTATAGCCCGTAGGCAAGATATAGAAGTAATAGTGCAGGAAGACCAAGTAGTATGCTCATGTGTATACTACCAGCTTGAAGTGCTTGAAATTGGATAGATAGGTCTGGTGTTGTCAATTAGATACCTCCTTTTTGAAAAAGAATTCTTCATATGATGTCCTGCGATATTCATTCATGAAACTCCCACAATGTTGAACAACTGCCCATGTTGAAGATCGCTTAGTTGAGTGAAGAATCACTGCGGTCTGAAGTGTTGACTGCTGGAATTCCGCAGAGATAGTCAGGCGTCTTTCACCCCCATTATTCGTCACACCTCGTTTAGTGGAAGATTCTCCTTCCCAATCTAAGGAATGGTGTCCCTATTGAAAGCACAACTGAGATTGGTATCAGATTCACAAACTCAGTCACGACAAAACCAACTAGGATTCCTACTATGAACCATAACAGAAAACTGGCAAGGTCATTCACGAAAATCCATGGCACATAAGCTGCGAAAATAGACGGCACCAACAATCCAGCAACCCATATCACAACAGGAGCTACAACTCCTGCTATAAGCATAATCAAAAGATTCATTCTTGCACTGAGAACTAACGGTCCTGGAAAGACTTTGTGAGAATTCAGATATCCTTTCTTATCCGTCTTCCTCTTCAAATCAGCCATCTTTGCGTAGTGTTCCTTACCATAGAAACTTCTAGAATGAGCAGCATTCCACATACCGATTGAATATGCCCTGCCCCCATGTTTCAAGCCTATGTTGATTACATCAAGTGAACGGTACCAGCCCATCAGGAATGAGATCCTACGGCGTTCATCATCTGGGAACCATGTTAGAACAGCTACTTCTCCTTTGTCAGTAATTGCTCCTTCAAGAGCAAATCTTTCGGATTTGAAATGCTCGTTCATATGGTCTAGATAATCATCCAAGTTATCAATTGGTACATACACCTCAGAGGGAGCTAAGCTTGGGCCTAGCCTTTTAATTCGCATAGGGTAGAAACGTTCATCCCACTCATGTTCTGCGATTTCTTCTGATTCAAAAGTCCCGCTGTATCTACTAACGATGTGTTTGACCTTTTCAATTTCTGTTTCTATCTCATCATCGGTTCCTTCAAACGAACATGAGATTATGAATTCTCCAGTTGTTGGCGGTGCTTTATCTATCTCATTAAGCATTCTATAGAATTGATCAGTAATAAAATGAAGATAGAATGGTCTAGTAGCTTCAAGGATGTCTTGAAGGGCACCAACCATCAAGTTTTGACTCCTGAATGACGATGTAGTTGGTTTAATGTGTCTCAATGGAATTATCTTCAACACAACTTTCGTGATGACGCCAAGTGTTCCGTTACTATCTATAAACAATTGAGTGGAGTCTGAATTATATTTCATGTCATCTGAAACATCACCATAGAAGGAATCACCACTTCCATAGCTCCTCTGCTCTTTTTCTCTCTTGAAGTGTTCCTCAGAGGTTTCCTTTGTCCGAATTATCTCTCCATCTGGCAGAACAACTTCCAAGTCCACTACTTGTTCAGAGATCCCCCCATATTTTGTGCTTCCGATCCCACTACCGCCAGCGGCGACCCAGCCACCAACTGTGCTAGAGGGTGCACTTGACGGATATGCAGCAACACTAACTCCCTCATCTTCAAGTTCTTCTAACAGTTTACCCCAGATAATACCTGGACCGACCTCCACTGTCATGTTTTCTTTATCGATGTGATGAATCTCATTCATTCGGGTCATTTCTAAAACTAGTCCGCCCCGTGTTGGTAAGGCTCCTCCATATCCGCTAGTACCATGTCCTCTGGGAACAACTGGTATGCTGTTCTGCCTACAATATTTCAGAAGATTAGATACAACTTCAGCAGTTGTTGGCTGAGCCACCGCATCTGCTTTAGGATTGATCACATCATTGACAATACCTGGTAAAGCTGCGATATCATGTGAGTATAAATTTGCCATGAACTTCTCAGGAGAGTAGAAATCCTCACCTACTATGTCTGCCAAATTCCTGTTGTGTTTTTCCAAATTCATGTTTAACCCTCCTAAAGACCCAAGGCTTCAACGACTATCTGAGAGAGATCTTTGAATTTTATCTCTGATTTCCGATTCTCAATTCCATCATTTAGTGACATTGTGCATGAGGGACATTCACTTGCTAGAATCTCAGCTCCTGTCTTTTCAGCTTCTTCAACTCTTCTTCCTGCGATACGAACTGACGCAATTGGTTTTGTCCCTTTGAGTAACCCGCCTCCACCGCAACAACGAGCCTTGTTTCGTTTATGTTTCATTTCTTTCAATTCAAGGCCGGGTATTGCATGCAAGACCTCACGAGCTGGTTCGTAGATATTTTGATGTCTGCCTAATTCACATGGATCATGCCATACAACCTTATGGGGATACTCCTTTGTGAATTTGATTTTTCCCTCTTTAAGCAATCCAAGAACAAACTGAGAGAATGTGAGAAATTCGAGACCTTCTACAGCTTCCTTGCCAATTAAGTGGGGATACTCTTCAGCGAATGCTCTGTGACATCCCGGACAGTTGAAAACCACAGTTTTGACTCCCAGATCCTTTAACGCCTTAATATTGTGTACAGCTAATTCTCTGGCTTTTTCAAAGCCACCAGCTACAAAGTAGGGATTTCCACAACAGAATTCATTGTCACCAAGAATTGTAAAATCAACACCTGCAGCATTCATCACTTTGATTGTGTTTTCACCCATATGTGCTAAAGTTCCTTTGAATGAGATGTTGCATCCAGCAAAGTACGCGACTTCGGCTTCTACCCCAATCTTGTCCTCAACCAAATCGTCTACCATGTCAGTCCATAGTGTTCTATCAGCTTGGTCCATCTCCATAATGTTCTGGCTTTGCTGGAGTGATTCATCAATGTAGTCTACTATCTCTGGCCATTCCTCCAGCTTACCAATCTCTTGTCTTGTGAGCTGCCAAAATCTAAGCAAAGGAATATTGGTCTGACATATTTCCTGACAGGCTCCACACAGTGTGCAGTAGAAAATCCTGTCGGCAAAATCCTTAGGGATTTCTTTGTTTTCCTTGATAAGTGAACGAAGCTGGAACAATTTACCCCTTGGAGATTGCGAGTCCCAGAGAGTGTCAAGATATGCCGGACATACAAATGTGCAGAACCCGCATCTTGCACATACTGTGGGCTCAATATCAAGCCCTTCCTTTTTGAGGGCTTCAAATAGTTCTGTCATTTTTGGTTCTCCTTATCACGGCCAAGGTATTCCAATCCAATCGAGTATTGGTTTTAGAATAGATGTACCATATTCTTGTATTCCTCCAAGGGCAGCTACAATTACCATCAAAACGCCGCCAACTATTATTAGAATCGCATATGGGAAATAACTTGATGCATTGACCCAGACTCTATCCCCAAGCTTTGTTCTGACAATCATAAGATAGAGGAATATTTCAACTGAAACAATTGACCAAAGAATCTTGAAGCGCATTAATGGTATTAAGACCAGTTTGTCCACGGTATATTCGGGCTCCATGAAACCCGTGATCATACCTACAATCAGTCCTATGAAACCAATGATAATTCCAATATAGATAAACACATCAAATTGATGAAACACTTTAGCCAGTCTTGTTCCGGGAGTGTTTATGCTATCTCGAAAGAGAATCCTAAGTAAGAGGTTTATCAATGCTAAAACAGCTGCCGCAGCTAGAATTCCGGTATGAAAGTGCACGAAAACAGGATGTATTGCCATTTATATCACCTCATTATTACTTCCTTCTTAGAGCGAGATACCCTAAAATTAAGAGAATCACTCCTGTTGCGGCTGGCACCGCAATTAACATCATTTCCCAAATACCCATTAGATCGACCGGGGGAGGTGTTGTTGGTACTGTTCCGGTTCCACCTGTAACCGTTACAGTGACATCATAAGATTCACTAAGCTCTCCAGCAGCTGCAGTCCAGATACGAATTGTGTATGTGCCATTTGTCAGTGGAGTGAACGTAATATCTACTGAGATTTCACCAACTGCTGCGTTTGTGTCATCAGGGGAATCATCTTCGATTAGTGATTCCGAGATTGTAAAAATATCATTGTCTGCCCATCCACTCTTGATAGCGATGTATTCTGCACCATTTCCGGCATTTATCTGGAGGGTGAATTGTTCTCCAGTTTCCCCGTTAACGGTGGAGTTTGTTGATAGTGTGAGTGTACCAGTTGTTGTATGGCATGTGCCACATTCGTTTGTATATTCTGGAAATGCTACCACTGAACTTGCTGCAGCGACAAGCAAAACAAGAAAGCTCAGGACTACTACGAGCTTAGTAATGCGGTTACGTTTCATATATTCGTCACCTGTTCTTGGTTACAATATTGCATCTATAGAGTGATTCAATGTATTATCCAAGTTTCGATTTCAAACATAAATCTCGTATAAGAGGATATTGGTAAACCATATTGAAGCAAATCATCTTTCATATCGTTCAGTTTCTTACTCCAGATGCAATACAATTGTTGCTAAGCTCATCACTTACTTCAATGTTTACCTTCTTGTGATTTTACTCAATACACGGAGCAGAGGAATCCCTATTGACAACGCTAGATTCAAAGACATTTGTTTAATGATAATAAATCCCAAAAAACCACCGAGTAGTGATAATCCTATCAATAATGGAATAGAGCTCAGCAATTGTGCCAACCAACCCCAACCAATAAGGCCTGGTCCGATCGATCCTGCTAGAAATACAACTATGAATCCAATAAGAAAACCAAACGCCATCGACGCACGACTCGCAGTCACTCTTCCGCCAAAGACTTTTACTGGATTCATCAGATTCTTAGGGTCCAATCTTTTCTTCATTTTCTTGAGATCATCATAGTTTTTTCCACCGTAGAATTTTCTGGCATGACGACCATTCCATAGACCTACAGCATATGGAAGTCCCCCAAATCGTTCAGCTAGAGCCGCAATACGAAAAGATCTTTGCCACCCAATTGTGAATGAAATACTCTTCCTCTCATCATCAAGTATCCATACCATGAAGGATGTACTACCATCATTGCTCAATGTTCCTTCAATTGCTACTTTTGACTTTTTTAGTTCAATCTTTGTCTTCTCGAGAATTTCGGGAAGCATTTCTAAAGGTGCTAACATTTCAGCAGGAACAAGGCTTGGACCATAGCGTTTTATTCTCAGAGGATAAAGGCGTTCGTTCCAATAGAACCAGGCTCGGTTATCATTAAGTTGAAGTCCATTTTCTTCGTCTGATATACTTCGGATTCTTTCGATATTCTCTTCGTTCTGATATATTGTATCAAGAAGGGCACCAGTAAGTATGTACTTTCCTTGTTCTGTTTTGTTGTCATGAAGAGCTCTCAATTTTGATGTATAATTATCAGCCAAGAATCTCAAGTAATAGGGCTGAGCATCTTGAATGATTTTTTCAGCAGCTCTTACAAGATCAGTCATTGAGTCAAACGATATAGCAAATGGAATCATTTGTAAATTTGGAATGGTTTTCAGGGTTACTTTGGTGATTATTCCAAGTGTCCCATATGTTCCTGTGATGAGCTTTGATTCTTGTTCTGGTGTTCCGAGACCTACACTTGAAAGCTGATGCTCCAACCAGGCATTACCCTTCTCAGCTTTTTCTTTGGTTGCGTCAGTTTGGGGATCTAAGTAGACTTTTCCTAACCTTACTATCTTTCCATTGGGAAGGATTGCTTCAATGCCTAGAACTTGTTTCAGTATATCCCCGTGACGAGTAGATCCAATTCCAAGTCCTCCACTTGCTACAAATCCCCCAACTGTCGCCGCAGTAGCGCTTGATGGATATACAGGTAAGGTAAATCCCAGTCTCTCGAGAAAAGCTAGGAGGTCTCTCCAGGTTATTCCTGATTCTACAGTGACAGCTTGCTCGAATTCGTTGAAGTATAATATATTGGACATCTTTGAGAGGCTTATGCAGATGCCTCCCCTTGTTGGTATAGCTCCACCCCATCCTGAAGTACCATTTCCTCTAGGAACAAGAGGAATATCATTGTCGACAGCAAACCATACCAAATTCTGGAGTGATTGCACATCAACGGGTTGCGTCACAACATCGAACCTAGGGCTCACTATTTGATACGCAATATTCGGGAGACTTGTAACATCCCTAGAGTATATCATGCAGGTTTCAGGTGTCGTTGATACATTATCTGCGCCAACAATATCTCCGATGCGCATATCATCGACTTTCACGAGTCCCCTTCTCCTCCTTCTTCCTTGGGTAAGAGCGACTCCGCCACAATTTGAGTAATATCCTGAACAGTCGTATCGTACCCTGTAGTGAATTTGGCTAGATCAAATGCAAGTATACACCTTGGACATTCTGTGAGTATTCTTGTTGCTGGAGTTACGGTAGCATCCCTCAACCTCATTTCAGCTATTCTTGCTGATAGAACTGGGTCCACAACATCGAGTAATCCATGAGATCCACAACATCTTGTATTTTGTCTTGAGGGTGTCATCTCCACATTGTAAACACCCGGAATATCTTCAATAATCTCTCTTGGTTCCTCTGTTGCTTTTAGTACCCTCGCTGAGATGCATGGATCATGATAGGTCACTGTCACCATTGGTTGCTCTTGAAATTTCAAACGCTTCTCGCGCACAAGTCGACTTATGAACTGCGATGCTGTTAGAAGCTCAATATCACTTTCTTCCTTGAGATACTTGCTGTATTCTGTCCAGGTCTGTATACATGACGGACAACTAAAGACAATAGTCTTAACATCCAGACTTCGAATCAGCTTCAGGTTCTTTTCAGCCATCTCGTTTATTCCGTCTAAATTACCCGCCCATCCCAAAGGCGCTCCACAACAAACCTCCTTTTCCCCGAGCAAAGTATAATCCACATTTGCATATTCCATTATCTTAACCATTGATCTTGCGATGTCGTGTAACTGGGATTTGAGTGCTACATTACACCCAAGAAAATATGCTACATCTGCATGTTTCAATATTCGATCCTTTACTATATCTTCAACTTCCTCCATCCAGAGAAGCCTATCTGCGGCTCCCATCCACATTATGTCCCCTCTTGCCTTGATAGAATCCAAAACAAACTTAGCAGGACTCGGCATTAGTCCACGATTTCGAACTTCAGCTCGAGCAACTTCCCAGAACCTGTCAAGACTGATACCAGTTGTGCATACAGATGTACAATGCTCGCAAAGATTACACAAAAAGATCTTGTTGGCGAAATCCTGACCAAACTCGCCTTCACCCTCGATAATCGATTTCATTATGTGAAGTTTTCCTCTAGGCCCATAGGACTCCCATTTCAAATCGCGGAAAACTGGACAGACCAAAGTGCAGTTTCCACAAGAAGCACAGACATATGGTTCATTTTCCTGTCCATACCTTTCAAGGAAATCCATTTTGGTCATCTAAAGCTCACCATAATCTGATGACTACTACTGAATTGAGACCTTCGTAGTATATAGTTATGCTAAGGGTAGTTTTACCCTCAGCATTTTTCAATTTTATACTTACCTTACTTTAGGTCCTTAATCATCTCTCCAGCACAAGCAATGCCAGATCTTGATGCTGCCTCCATCGAGGCATAATACATTCCACAGTTCGCATGTGCTCCTGCGACATAAAGACCTTCCACACCGGTCCGGTTTGTCTCTAATCGCATATCCATGATTCCTGGTGGCTGTTTCAGAACCGACTTCCATATCTTCCAACTTTTCTTCCAAGTTACTTTATCCCTGACCCCTGGAATCAAAATAGCAAGCTCATCTAGAATAGCTTCTGTCGCCTCTTCGTCGCTCATTTTGAGGAGTTCTTTATCTATTCCTGTTACAGTAAGAAGCGACTCTCCAATTGGGGCCAATACTCCTGAAACACGTTTGGCTTCAGCCACTATATTGATCTTTCTCCCAGGAACAAATGCTCCGACATTGAAATCAAGGACTCTTGATTTCAGTCCGAAGTAAGCAACAGTAGATGGTGTGTATTCGAATTTTTCTGCTTTTTCGAGAAATTCCTTCGGTAAATCACTCTTCTTTACAAAGTTTGGTAATAGGTCAATTGGAGTAGTCAGGACCACCGCATCTGTATCGAGGTGCTTACTCTCTCCATCTTGCTCATAGTCTACACCGACAACCTTACCATTCTCGATGATTACCTGATTGACCGCACAGTTTACCTGGGGTTCAACGCCGAAGTTTCTTGCCTGAAGCATAAGAGTATAAGCTACACTCCCAAGACCTCCACGTTCTGGATACATAGCGCTAAATCCATCCTCATACGCAAAACGTAGATGTTCAGAATACAAATACTGGCCTGCAGAAACCTCCTCTGGTTGCATGAAAGTGACTGTCTTGATAAGAGGTTCATAGAAGTCATTCTGAATGCTTTCTGGAATCTTCTTGTCTTCTGCATACTCAGTGAATGTCATCTTGTCGAGCTCTTTGAACTCATCCTCTTTCCTCTTTATGTTCTCTTGAACAAGTAAACCAAGCCTCGCTCTATCAGTCGCTGGAAGCAAACCAAACTTTGCGAGCTCAATCGCAGATTTGCGTATTATGTACCTTTCACCGTCTTTCAGCCAGACTGCACCTTCTCCAACAGTGGTCATCCTGACTCCACTCCTTTCAAGTATAGGAATCAAAGACTTGAAACCACCAACAAAGAAGTGCAATCCTTGGTCAAAGACATAACCTGATTCCGTGTATGACCTTGCACGCCCGCCGACGGTCTTCTCCTTCTCCAGAATTGTGCATCGAGCTTTCAAGCCCTTTAATTCAAGTGCACAGCTGAATCCTGAGATTCCACCGCCAACGATTACAACACGTGTGCCTCTTTCTTTGCTCATAATTGATACCTCCATTCTTTCCTGTTAATTCTTCCTACTCCTCCACCTGAGAGGCTCTAGCTTTGTCGAGAATCAACTCGTCAAGCTGGATTACTTCTAGGTTCGTATCTCTTGCATTATAGCTTAAATTCTTGTAGCATGATATACAGGTCGTGATAATTCCATCTACTCCAAGTTCCTCTGCTTCAGCGACCCTGCGTCTGCCTACAGATTCTGAGAGTTCTGGATCTAATACAGTTAGAAAACCACCGCAGCAGTTTGCGTTTTCACGATTATTCTTCATCTCTACTAATTCAAGTCCTGGGACAGCTTGGATAATCTCTCGAGGGGGCTCGTAGATACCAAGCGCCCGTCCAAGATGACAGCTATCATGGAATGTATATTTTCCTTCCATTTCCTCAAAGGTGAGAACACCGTTTCTGACCATGTCTGCCAAGACTTCTACTGTGTGAAGAATTTTGATATCAAAATCAGGGATGATATGCGGATAATGTTCAGCAAGCGTTCCAAAACAACCTCCACAACCAGTGACGATATGCTCAATTCCGGCTTTCTTGAACATAGCATAATTCTTCTTCACAACTTCCTCGAATCCCTTATCATCGCCTGCCCAGTAGTTGAACAGCCCACAACAGACCTCGCTTGGAATATACCCTGCATTGACTCCCAATTTGTGCAACATATCAACCACAGTTTCAGGTTGATCTGGGTACCAGAATGAACCCATACATCCCGAAAAGATAGCAGTGTTTGATTCTGGTGGAAGCTCAAGATCTTCCGCCCACACTGTCCTGTCCTCAGACTCATAACCAATAAATGGTGTACCCTCTTTCTCAATCCAATCCAGTACTTTCTGAAGTGCTTCTGACATTGGCGCTCCAGTCTTCAGAAGTTCCCCCTTAGCCTCATGCCAAATATCAGTGACTGGAACACCTGCTGGGCATATTGCTTCACATCGCCGACAATCTGCACAATAGAGTCTTTGGAGGAGTTCTGCTGGGGGATTCCTCATTTTTGTTGCATATGCTCTAAGTGCTCGAAGTTTTCCACCGGGGCTATCCAGTTCTGATTTTAGTTCAATATACATTGGACAAGTGTCTCTGCAGTAATTGCAGGAACCGCAGTGTCGTAAAATTTCAGATAGATTGTCAATATTCATTGTAACACCTCACTTACCCACATATCTTGATAACCTCCGAAATGCGGTGGCTAACAGAAATAGTACATCTATTCTCCGGTATGATGTTAAACAGGAGGTGACCCGGTCTGGATTCATTATACCATCTGGGTCCCACTTCTCTTTCGCTTCTTTCATCTCTAATAATCTCTCTGGATACGCTCGTGACATGTATATGGAATTTTGAAGTCCAATTGTATATGGCACGCCTCCAGATTTGATTGCTTTCTTCATCATTTTATGTAAGATTCCTTTACTTGCTATGAACTTGAGATATTGAGCTGCATCAATCATCGCCATGAGTTCCAATCGCATTTCATCTGGAGTTCCAAGCATTCCAAACCACAATGCAGGAATCTTGTGAGAGTTCCGATATGACTCATATGCATTGAGCATCTCATACACATTCTCAATGGGTGTCCATATCTCTTGAAACATCAGGGTTTCGGTATGTTCCTTTGGATTAAACTCAACATCATATCTGAGTTCCCATTCCTTTCTCGAGAACTCCTCTCCAAGATGGATTCCCTCGTTCTTCCTAGATATTGAACTGAGATCAACAGATGGAATGTTGCTAGCGTCATCTAAATAGGTGACAGATAGAACATATCTGCTATTGTCGAGAGGATTGCTATACCTCTGAAGGTCTCGGTCCGCCATCTTTAGATAGACAGGTTTCTTTTCCAAACGAGCTATCTCTGTCATTGCGTTACAGAGGCCCTTTAATTCTTGGAATCCGTAGCTGAAGGTCTTATGTCCAGAAGCAATCTCATGCACCTTGAGGGTGATTTCGGAGATGACTCCAAGAATTCCATATGACTGCAAGAAGAGATCTATCTCATCTCCTTTAACCTCATGAACTACTCCATCGCCTCCAACTACAGAGAGTGATTGAGTATGTTCCTTGAGCGAGCCATAATATGGAGTACCAATTCCTCCTCTTCCACCGCAAGCAATCCAACCTCCAATTACGGCGGATTTTGCACTAGATGGGTAAATTCCAAGGGTTAGCCCTTCTTTCTCCAATGCAGTTTGGAGTTTTTCGAATGTGACCCCTGGTTCAACTCGTACCAATTTGGATTCTTTATTGATCTCTAAGATTTTGTTCATTGGTTTGATATCTAGTGATATTCCACCACGACTAGGACTAGAGGAACTCATGCAACTTGATGCTCCTCCCCGAGGTACAATTGGTATTTTGTGTATTCGAGCTAGCTTTAGAACTTGCTGTATTTCATCTGCGTTTTCTACTCTAACAGCAAAGTCTGCCAAGTATTTGTTCTTCCAGCGATAATGATACTGAGGAAGAACTGATGGATCTCCACTATAGACTACTCTCTCCAGTTCAGAGTCTGAAACTCTCTCCGCTCCTACAATTTTTTGAAGCATACTAAGTACCGTAGTTTCAGTGGTCTTTTGCATAGGTTCAGGGATTGTTCTGTCTTCTGTTTCTGTCATCTTATCACCTCACATCACGAATACTTCTCCAAGATAGAATCCCATTATTCCAAGTATCGTCCATAGTATTACTGCTGGAAGTCCGAGGTTGCATGTCTTCCACCCACCGAGGTGTGTTATAATTGCAAGAGTACCAAAAATCATACTGATTATTCCAAGCCAGACATGCCATGCGTGCATGAATCTGAGCATGTTACTCATATCAACCAAGTATGCAGGATTCATGACACTCCACGTTCCTGCTGGTTCCATGAATAATGCAAGAACATTGATGGCTGTCAAAATATATGCAATTGTCAACATTATGCCATGAATCTTCGTGAATCTCTCTTCGTCATAATAC
Organism: Candidatus Thorarchaeota archaeon; assembly: GCA_048882965.1. Lineage (GTDB taxonomy): Archaea > Asgardarchaeota > Thorarchaeia > Thorarchaeales > Thorarchaeaceae > SMTZ1-45. The sequence goes on along the minus strand of JBHLRC010000040.1, from coordinate 9,271 downwards.
TCGAGAGCTGTTCCAATATACGCAATAACTATTGCTGGTGCTCCGAGTAACCAACCATAATGAAACTGTGGAATCTCTATTGGTTCCACGGGAATCTGTCCGACAACAAAGGAGTACTGGGGTCCAACAGTTTCTCCACCAACAGTGTCTCTGGCTACGATTCGCCAAAGAACCTCCTGATCTTTTAGTTGTCCAGGAATTGTTCCAGTATACACATCTGTTGATGTCTCCGTCATAGTGACATTGGTCCAGCTTGTACCATCATTGGTGCTGTATTGAAGTATTACCTCATCCACTCCCACTGCTGAGGTTACTCCTACTATGACCTCAAACTCCTCGTTTGCACGAGGTACTGTAGGATTCGTTGAAGGGACTCCTATTGCTGGTCCCCCACCCGCCTGTGCAACATTGACCGTTATTGACTGACTTGTACCGTGCCCTGCATCCTGAACTGCATAGACAGTCAGTGTGAAAGTACCTGCGGATTCAGGAGCAGTAATATTGTAAATTACATGAATCGCAAATGCATTTGTATCTAGGTCAGCTGCGTCATTATCATCCACGAGCCCATCTGGACTTGGATAGTCAACACTGAATAGTCCATTGTCATCAGGTTCAGATGGTATTTTCAAAATGAAGCTTGTTTGACCTGAATCGCCTGTCGCTTGAATGTCCAATTGAAATGTGGTATTAGTATCAACATCAATAGATGCCAATGCTGTAATTGCAATTCCAGATGGATCAGTGTGGCATGAATTACAGTCTGATTCGAAAGTTCGACTAGCTAAGACATTTCCTGCCGCTAGAAGAATCAACAAAAAAACCGAAGCAATGATGATACCTGTTTTGGTCCTGGCTCTCATGTAGTGTAGTCCCCGATTCTTATATCGTCGGTATTATCCCGGATATATTCCCCGGATAATCGAAATCGCCAGTAAACGAACCCGCTTAAAATCTTACGGAAGAGAAAGGTACACAATAGTTTAGGTTTGAGGCAGGTTACAAATTTAGGAGATAACAATTGTTGGTTGTAAGAAATGTAACCAAATCTGACTTAATTTGCCACAGAAGTAAATTTAGGTGCCTACATTTGTCAATCATTCGTAACCAGTCTATTACAATATGTAAGTGTAAGCTAACATACAACCCCTTTGGAGGCAACATATTTTTATTGCGTGACTTGCGGAAATTACAAACCCAAATCTTGGGACAATGGTGAAAAAACCTATGGTGTACTACACTGAAGAGACCCCTGGGGTCAATAAGCGGTTAGTAGCAGGTTATTACCTGTTCCTCTGCTTAATCGGTTTCGCCATTCTCCTAGGACCAACGGGATCTGGAATACCTATCACTCTTATTGATGATAGAGCTCGTGATGCGCATGAATTAGCGTACCCATATCTAGGAAATGGTACTGTTGAGGGATGTGGCGAGTGCCACCCTGATGAGTACAATTACTGGAATATGACGCTCCATACCGGTATTGGTGTCTGGCTGAATGAATCAGCGCAGACTGTCACAGTGTTCGGTCATCGTGAACGGACGTATTTAGAGTTCAATGCAAGCTGTGCTCAATGTCACGCTATTGGTTGGACTCCAGAACGTAACGTCACAGATTGGCCCAATACACATGACGGTTTTGGCACCAATTGCCTAACATGTCATGACACTTCGTCACCGTACTATTCAACCAATGGCACCGTATGTGAAGGCTGCCATGTTGGACATGAAGGTACTTTCGTTGACAATTGGGCAAACTCAGCTCATGCCAACTCACTAACAGATCTCAGAAGCAGCGACCATGCATCATCATCATGCATGCACTGTATGTCGGGCGAAGGATTCGCAACTCAGAGCGAGTTGGATCCTGAAGGAGATTATAACTCCATAAACTGCCCGGCTTGCCACTCTGTCCACGGACCAGATGTGGTAAATCCCGCTCAGATACGTGCTGTCAATTCCACAGAGCTTTGTGGTATGTGTCACTCTGGAAGTCGCTACCCAATGTACGACGTATTCAGTGATGGACCACATGCACTGACAGGGGTTGTCGAGTGTGTATCCTGCCATGGCTATCAGCAAGGTGCTCATGGATCCGTTATGAACCACACTTTCCTGGTTATACCAGAAGACGCTTGTGGTCAGGGACCTGAGTGCCATGAAGGCCAGGAGCAGTGGGCGATGAGCCAACTTGAAGAGATTCAGTCATCATTTGATTCGTTGGTATCTGACTTTACTGCAGAGGCAGACGCTTTCAGTACTATAGTAACAGACTACAATGCCACAGCTGGTGCAGATTACGAACTCACAAGCTATGTGATGGGCGCAATTGACGATGCTTCTGGCACTGTAAGCTATTATCAAGCTGACCGTTCCTCTGGTATCCATGATCCAACAGAGACATTCAATGCACTGAATTCAGCATTCAGAGACCTTCTCGATGCTGAAGCATACTATTACGAGAATCTCCCCGCACCAACTGGTGGTGGTGGAGTTCCCGCAAGCACTCTAGTCATTGTTGGTGGAGCTGCAGGTGGTATTGTTGTTGGCCTGCTCCTAGGAGTTTTGGTTGGCAGACGCCGATAGGCGCTGCGAGAAACAAACATTCGTAAGGGCGTCCAGATGCCTCGGCATCTGGCATCCCCCTTTTTCTTTCAGCTACTAGAAGTCCAACACAGCCACATCCGAATTTTAATAACGATGTGAAAATTTGCGTGATAAATTCCATTAGGAACAAAAGACAATGAAACAAAAAATCCCATTCGCCATAATGTTTACAATCGTGATGTTGAATGCATTAGCTTCGGGTGCAAACATCACTGTTACTCCGGAGTATAGGTTAGACAGTACTGGGATTGACAGGATTTCTTACCTATCTCAAGAGGAGTACAACATATCTTCATACAAAAATTACTTAGATGCTACATTAGACCTAATGATGCTCAAACACCTGAATATGACAACTGGTGTGGTGTTCCACTCAGTCACTTATGATTTGTCTGCATATTCCGTGGAAACTAGTCTTTCAAACTACTACTGGGCCATTGCTGCTTTATCAAGAGCATACGACATGACAAACAATGAAACTTACAGTATTGTTATGAGTCGTGTAGCCAATAAAATGGTCAGTCTTTTCAAAGACCCTACATATCCCGGTTTCTATGTTAATGAGTACTCTGACCTTGAGCTGAGACAAACTAAACGACCTGGAGTCCAAGCTTATGCTTATCAGGCACTTGAAATCGCTGAATCCACAAATGCTTCTCTTGATTTCACAGTAGAAAAGGAGAGTGCACTGATTTGTCTGACAGATATGCTCTATGATCCTGTTTATGGCGGTTTCTATTTTTACACAATGAGGAACGGTTCGTTGTCTGTTCCTTCATACTTCTCTGAGGTTTACCCAAATGATGGGAAACGGTTGGACCATCTTGCTCTTGCAATAATGTTGCTCTATGACGTAGGCCAGTCGTCTGGGAATACAACATTGGTGAATATGGCGGATCAATCCACTGACTTCATGCTTCGCTACATGAATTACTCCTATTCCTCGGAGTTCATGGGACTAAAACTTGCAGTGAGCCGCAGTGGAGGGTATCTTTCTGTGGAGGAAGGAGATCGAGTTGCGCATTCTATTGTGACTGATATCAATGCAATAGCAATTAGAGCCCTGATCAAGGGATATGAGATAACAGGGAATACAACCTATTTGGGCTCAGCGAATGCTGTTTTTGAAGCATTGTTTGCAAATAACTGGGATGGTGACAATGGAGGGTGGTTTGCAGAGGTGGTTGATGGCGAACCGTATGACCCTCTTAATGACGAAGATGTAAAGTATTACAAATACTCAGAAATTCAGTTCCAGATGATAATGGCGATGGAGGATTTGTACGAAATAACAGGTTCAATATATCCAATCAGAATTGTTATTGACACTCTGGAACTTGTCCTTACTAGTTTGTGGGATCATGAATATGAAGGCTTTGTGAGTAATTCCAACCAGATATGGCAGGTTTTTGCTGAAGATTGGGAGGTTCATTATACTGCAGTACAAACATTGGCTATTATTAGTCTGGATCGAGTATGGAGCTACGGATTGCCTATCGTTACTCGAGTGAGAATAACTCCAACAAATCCACGACCTGAAGATAACGTCTATTTTTCTGCAACAGCTTTTGATGACGATGGAATTGACTCTGTTTACGTGAATTACTCACTGAGAGTTGGCAGTAACACAACACATGGTATTCTCCCATTAATCCCTCATCCAACCATTAATGGATTGTATAACAATTCACTAGGAACTCTTGCTAATAATTCTGCAGTGAATTTCGAGGTTGTCGCTAACGATACAACAGGGCAAGTGTTCGTGGCAGGGATTTATTTCTTCTTTGTGCGCACAGACAACTTCGCTCCTACTGCAACTCTTTATGCCATCTATCCCTCTGGTCAGGTACGCGTTGGCGATGATGTTATTATAGATATGGAGACCTATGAATTCCCGCTTCATAGTTCAACCAACTCTTGTGAGATTTGGTGGAGATTGAATGCTGGTGCATATAATGTAGAAAATATGACCCCAATAGGATTTGATGGCGATAGTATCGTCTGGCGGATAGAACTCGGGCAGTTCGAGAAGGATGATAAAATCGCATTCTTCTGTCTCGTGGAAGATGAATCTGGAAATGTTGGTGAAAGCAGGCTTTACATCCTGACAATCTTGGGGCCCGCAATTAATGTCACACCTTTTACGACATTTCAGATAGTAGCCACTGTTGGCTTAATAGCTGCTCCCGGCGTAGGTTATGCTTACGTAAAGATGCGAAAAGTAGGAAATAAGGAAGTTCAGCGCGAAGGGAAAAAGGCTGCCCGCAAACGAGCAAGACGTCGAGGGTCTCGACGGAGGAGATAGACTAACAAAGGAGAGAAAAATATGGATATTGGTACAATTCTGCTAATTGCTGCTGTGGCAGTTGGAATCTTAGATGCAATTATTATGCTACTAGGACCTAGAATCGAGGGATACGAGAACTATTCATTTGTTGCATCTTTAATTGGCTTTTTTGCCAGTACTGCGGCTATTGCGTGGCTAGGTATTCTGATATTCACGAATCAGTTTCAGTATGAATATGTTACGCAGATTACTGAGAGAAATGCAAGTGTTCTGCTTAAGATTTCAGGTCTTTGGGCTGGCCAATCAGGTTCTCTCGTATTCTGGACTTTCTTGTCCTTCACACTATACTTTGGCTTCCGAGCTTTGACTCGCGGATACGAGGATGACAAACTCGTCTATCGCGCTGCAATAATCATGGTGGCTGAGTCTGTCATTATTGCTGTGAATACCCTTATTGCTAGACCGTTTCGTCTGATTGAGGGGACAATTCCAACTGATGGCTTTGGCCTGAATCCACTTCTCTCAACACTCTTGAATGTGGTGCATCCTCCTCTCATCTTCATCGCTTATGCACTCCTCCTCGTACCATTTTCAGTCAAGCTAGCTGGATTTACCATTCCGAGTGAGGAACGCAATGAAGATCCAATCCCTGTTGTAAACGCATATGTGCGATTTACGACTATCATCGCATGGGTTATACTCTCATGTGGTATCGCCATTGGTGGTTATTGGGCATACACTGTCCTTGGATGGGGCGGCTATTGGGCTTGGGACCCGGTTGAAACAACATCCTTGATACCATGGTTACTGATTACAATCTACTATCATGCTCGACCGACTTTACGGAATAATGATGTCCTTCGTGACTCATTCCTCGTGATGGCTTACATCACCGTTCTCTTTGCGACATGGACAACAAGAAGTGGAGTTCTCTCTTCAGTCCATGGATTTGCGATAAGTTTTGTGAGCTGGACAATGCTTGCAGCACTCCTATCTAACCTGATTATCGGCGTAGTAATTGCTACCTATTCTGGTTTTAGAGACATGGTCGATGACGATCAATCATCTGGACCAGGATTCTTTGATACCTCTAATGTTCGATTGTTCTCAATCAAAGTTGCTCTCATTGGATTACTGATTGTCGCTGCGACTTCAACAATTGGAGTGGCTCTTCCAGCAGCTTACAATCTTGGACTTGCTATATTTGATCCTGCAAACCTTGCAGACCATATGATCGGGATGAGTACGGAGTTCTTTAGGATCGGATTTTATGCCGCTTGCGTATTTCTCATTGGATCAGCTTTCTATTGTATGCGAACTAGTTTTCTGACTTATCGTATCAGGAATATACTTGTAGTAATAGTGTTTCTTGTGGGAGCCGCCATAGCTGTAATCTCAGTGTTTGGTAAATTTGGTCCTTTCCCCACGAACTATTGGCCCGCAAACTTCTTGATTGTTCCAGCGGTTGCAGGTATCGGATTTCTGGCAATTGCATTCATATGGTTATTAGCTGGAAAGGAAAAAATTGCTAACACACGTCAAGTTGGCCGATTAATGCTGCACCTTGGATTGATCATCTTACTCCTTGGGGTTTTCATGAGTGAAAATGTGGTCTATGAAACCAATGCTGCTTATCTCCCAGACGAAATGAACGAAATTGCTCCAAATGTATATGTTCGAGTTGCAGACATTGATTTACAGTATTGGGTTGATTCAACTAATTTCCAAATGGTTGTGCAAATAAATATCGTCAAGAATACTACCCTGGGTTGGCAAATAATAGGGGTAGGATATACTACTGTCACTGGCCATCCTAATTGGAATATGGTCAGTCATACGGTCTATCTTGATTCTACGATATTCAGGGATGCATTTATTGCAGTGACTGGATTTTCTGAGTTCATGCCTGGTGTATACCAGGTCACGATTCATACGAAGATCCTTCCTCTCATCTCATTTGTTTGGCTAGGTGCATTTCTTATGGTCACAGCAATGCTTCCAATGGTTGGGATTGAAACTGGGAACATGCTGAAATCCCTTCGAAAAAAAGGTGAGCACCTCTATGAAGATGGCTCAGAGATAATTGATGATGAGGAAGCTCAGGTCAAGTGAATCAGGGGAAGTTGTAAAAGGTCGAGCTCAAGGGTCGACCTATACTTTATTCTGATTAAGAAGGGTTTATCAAAAAAGCAAACCATCTTGCGGATACACTCTTGGATGGATCACCCGTGGCACAACCCTATGATGTTGCAATAGTAGGAGCTGGTCCTGCAGGCTCTACTGTTGCTAGGTTTGTAGCTAGTGAGGGATTTCGAACAATTGTTTTAGATCGAAGAAATACTGTCGGTATACCTGTTCAGTGCGGGGAATTAATTCCCACAATCTCTGAAGCGCATCGATTATTTCCTCGTTCGAAACGGATGCCTAAAGCTGTTCAAATTCCAAAAGGGTTCGTTACGAACAAAACCGACAAAATTCGTTTGATCTCGCCAAATGGTTATTCCTATGAGTTTCCATTTCAGGCTAACATTATTGATAGAGCCAGATTCGATCAATATCTTGTTCAGCTAGCTGGAAATGCTGGAGCAGAGTTTCACCTTAGGTCAACCGTGAGAGAACGGTCAAACACGAACATATTGGAGATTCGTTCCAAGCAATCGACATATACGATTAACTCAAAGCTTGTTGTTGGAGCAGATGGTGCAAACTCAGTTGTTGCGCGGTCGCTAGGGGCTCAATATGTCCATGCTGAACAAGACCTGAGTCCATCGCTTCAGTTTGTTATGAGTGGTGCAGATGTTGATGATTCCGTGGTTGAGATGTATTTTGGAGGTAGGATTGCTCCTGGTGGATATGCCTGGGTGATACCCAAAGGACATGGACTTGTCAATGTAGGATTTGGAATGAGACGTTGCATTGCAAAGAATGACACACCATTACGAAGATATCTTGAGAGATTTGCATTCAAAACATTAGCATCTCAGCTTAAGGGCGCTAAGATATTACAGAGAGTAAGTGCTATCATCCCTGTAGGAGGTTCACTCATGAAGACATGGTCATCGAATGTACTACTAGTTGGAGATGCTGCTGGACATGTAATGGCCTCAAATGGTGGGGGCCTCCCTACGGCTCTATGTGGTGGGCAGATCGCGGGTGATGCAATTTCAAACCATCTGCGAATGGACACTCCATTGTCCACATATGAGGACCAATGGAAACTGGAGTTTGGAAAAGAGCTTGACACGGCATTTCGAGTCCTTCGTGTCGCAGATTCTGTAATGCCTTCTGATATTATGACTGATATCTGTATGCGACTTGCAGGAGTACGTTTCTTGGAACCCCTTATCCGATGTCGATTACCTCTCCCTGTTGATATTGCATCCAAGACAATGGTTAAAGCTTTGAACCACTTAATATGAGTTAGTAGAGGCGTTTCAAAGCGAAATCAGCTAGTAGAGTCAATAAGTCTTCATTAACGAAATCGTATCCTCGAATTGATTCTTTCGCAGCAATCATATATTCCCTAGCAACTTCGACTGCGGAGTCAATTGAATTGCACTCCCTGATTTTTTCAATTGCGAAATCAGTATCTCCCTCATTCACTTTTTCAATGAATTGCTGCCTAAGGTCTGAATCACATTTCTCAATCGCATGAGCGAGGACATAGTTACTCCTACTTCCTCGTAAATCTGAAAGTACTGTCTTCCCAGTCCCATTTTGCGTAGATACAATGTCAAGAATATCATCACGAATCTGAAATGAGAATCCAAGATTCTCTGAATATTTTATCAACGCATCAATCTGATACTGATTTGCATTTCCAAGCATGGCTCCGACCTTAGCTGCAGATGTCATGAAGGAAACAGTCTTCATCCTTATTATTTCAAGAGCTGATTTCGTAGTATATGATTGCGCCTTGTTCTGACTCATCAAGAGATCCGCTGCTTCTCCCTCACACATTCTTATGCCCCCTGCAGCAACATATTTCAGAAGTTCTGGGCTTGACCTCTCTCCAATCAGTTTGATTGCTAGAGCAACCAAGAGGTCTCCAGCAATTATGGCCATCTTGCCTCCATACTTTTGATGCGTTGTTTCAACGCCACGACGCATTGTATCATCGTCTACTACATCATCATGGATTAGACTGGCTGTCTGGACAAATTCAGTTGCAACCGCAAAGGGTAGCGCATCAACCACCGTTCCCCCGACAGCTTCACAACACAGCACGAGTAGCAATGACCTTAGTCTCTTACCACCAGCAAGAATCAGGTGTCGTGTAGTTTCATAGAGTAATGCAGGTTCTCCATCCTCATCAAGAAGACACCGCTTGATCTCCTCGTTAATGAGATTAATTCTAGTTCTAATTTTCTCATTTTC
>JBHLRC010000039.1:0-24089 GCA_048882965.1 Candidatus Thorarchaeota archaeon | reverse complement strand
CGGGTCTGGATATATCGTATATCGAAACTATGACCATCAGTGTCGTGTATAATTACAGTCTCGTTCCTATTCCGAATGCAACAGTCTATGTGACGTTCGATGGAGGGGGTCAACGAAATCTTACCTTCAATACGTTTACACAGAAATGGGAGATTGTTGTACGTGGTGAGGATTATCTTGGGACTCAGATTATCAATGTCACAGCTATGAGTGATGGGTATAATACAACATTTGAAACTCAAACCTTCAATGTTTATGAAGACACTCTATCTCTCATCGGCGATTGGACACTCAATTCGACAACAACAGATTATGCTACCAATGTGCCATTAACAATAACTCTCACAATGTCAAATGGAACCCCAATAACAGATGCCAGTGTATCATTCACAGCCTTTGGGACTCCATACTCCTTATCATCAGGCCCAGGAGGCCAGTATACCTTTAGTATTGATCCTACTGAAACGAGGGGTGTTGAAACATTCATAGTTTCTGTGGTGAGAACAGGCTTTGTTTCGGACCAGATAACTCTGAACCTTACCGTAGAGGCAACTACAACACTCAATTTCCGAAATCTCTTGAGTGAGGAGTATGAACAATGGAATTTGACGGTGGAAGCAAGATACCTCGACTCGTTCTACAGCACTCCAATTGAAAATGCGACTGTGATGGTCACACTTGATGGAACTGATTACCCAATGCAATATTCAGCGGGAATCTACAGTGTAGAAATTGCACTAGATGTAGCTCCCGGAGACTACATAATTTTAATTTCAGCATCAGCTGAATTTGCTGTAGATGGAATGAATCAGGCCGATTTCACTGTGAGAGAAAAAGAGCATGTGTATCTAGAAGTCACCTTTGACGGTGACTTAATTGCTGGCCAGTTCATGGAAATTCGCGCAACTCTTCGCTCAAATGCAACAAATAATCCTCCGATTCAAGGGCAACCTATCAGATTCGAGGTTTCAGTCTACTTCGACAATGGAACTATCATTCCATACTCTAATGAAGGAATGACGGACACCACGAACGCTCAGGGAATTGCTACCTTAGGTTTTGAAGTGCCTTTTGGAAATATCGAAAAATTAGCTGTGCTAGCCATTTATGATGGATCCAGAATCAGATGGAGTGCACAAGTAACTGAGGAAACTGGTGTAGAAGTGAGTCCACTCTCCCTCTTGATAGCTTTCTTCATGAGTGATATAGGGCTCTTGATGATTCTATCCATTGTTGTACTTGGAATCGTTGCAGCTGGGTACAATCGCGGGATCAAACCAAAGAAACGAGCTGCAAGATTAAGCTTAGAAAATCAACTACAGATGTTTAAGGACTTAGAAACTGTCCAACACTTCATGGCGGTTTATCTTGATCGAGGTACCTGCGTATTCTATCATCCATTCACAGAGGAAAGGATTCAACCAGACCTCATAAGTGGATTCATTGCAGCCATAACCAGTGTCTATGGTGAGATCAAGGGAGATGGAGTACGCGGAACTCTTGAAGAAATTCAATATCATGGACTTCGGCTCAATAGTTACAGTGGACAGTATATCATCGGCATCCTCATTCTAGAGGGCGAGATGACACCACTCCTTAAAGAGAGACTACAATTCTTTGTGGAGCTGTTTGAGAATCAATACGAGAGAGACCTTGACCACTGGACTGGTCTTGTTGACTGCTTCGACCCTGAATGGGTCGTTTCCACGCTCAACGCAGCTTTCAACTATTCATGGCATCTACCTCATAGATTTGGTCCCACTCAGAAAGTGACCAAGACAGATGCAAAGATGCTTGATTATATCAGTGCAGTACGTGATGAGCGCAACGAGTTTTACATCAAGAATCTTCTTGGACCGCTGGCGGAAATGCTTGAAAAGACCGAGGCAGAGGTACTAGATAGACTACTTCTATTAGAAGAGAGAGGCATCATCGTACCCATTGGTGTTCAGACAATACTTCAAAGGCAGGGATTGACTCTAGCTGAAGGTGCAGAAGAACAAATAATCAGACCACCTGAAAGTGTAGATGAGTCAGAAGAAGTATTAGAATTCGACGAACTCGAAGAGTCTCAAGAACCTACCATTGAAGAAGAAAAAGAAGTTGAGGCGCCTCCAGAGCCAGAACCTGAAGATGATTCGATGGAGGCTTTTGTCCAAGACGTAGAGTCACTCTTGGTAGCTAAAGCAAAAGATGAGGAGAAAAAGCCAGAGGACAATGAGCTCGACCAGTTTGTCAAGGATCTAAAAGACAAGATTGGTGATGATGAAGAATCTGAAGACTAGTTCTTCAGGAATTGGCATACCTTTGAGCAAAGAACACTTATGTACATCACAAAGAGGATTGGAGTAGTGCTTAGAGATGCCTTGGAACATTGATAACTATAACATCGTTGACGGCCGCATCCTAATGGTGGAAATTTCTGTTCCTCTTATGGAGTTCATCTATCTCAAAATTGATGATGTCAAAGAAGCTTGGGTGAAATTTCTGGGCCAATTTATTTCTGAGCAGCCAGGGATAGACATGTCGTGGGAGATGGAACCTCGAGAGGATAACGCATTAGTAACTCTAAAAATTGCGAAGATAGGAGATCTTCCCAAATTCAGTCCAGAAGAAGCAATAGGTGCACTTGATGCTGTAGATGCTCTCTTTGGAAAAGCATAAACTAATGATTAGACAAAGAGGGTACTGTGCGCATACCATTACTCAAGATTGTTACCTTTTTACTTGAAGCAAGCATGTTTTGGGCAGCTTCAAGACCATCCTGGGGATCCCTCACAGCAGTACAATGTAGACGTTCCTCAACTAGTGACTCTCTGAGTCTGCTGCAAATCACGACATTTCTGGAGTTGAGAATATTCCAAAAGAAACGGGCTTTCTCCATCCCAATCTCAAAATTCGTTTCAGAAGCAAGCAGAATTTCATGTTCTGATGAAAATTCAGACACGCCTTGTACAAATCCCTTAGGGCCAACATCGCCGCCACACTCAGCGACAAGCACGATTGCACCACCATACTCGGTTACCTCATAAGCAGGATAGAGAGAATCAATTGCATCATAGAGGGTGGAGTCATGAGGATTACCACCAGCACTCACGATTGCAATGTCTGCGTGTCTGTTATAATTGGCCTTAGCAAGACTTTTAGCTGCTTCTACACCAGACAACCATGCAGAATATGGCTCTCCGGCTACAATGTGAGCTAGGTTGTTCTGCCAGTCGGACACAGAGTTGACAATGAAATCAAGACCTGCGAGCTGAGTAATCTCCTGCATGTCTACACAAGAAGGCGTTTCTAGGCTGAATTGACCAATTGGTCCTTTAGTGCGCAATCTCGCATTTCTCTTTATAGTGCGCTTTCCAGATACACTGGGTATGACAGACATCCTTCCCCCTGTAGCACCATAGAAGGCATCAGGTCTAATCTCACCTAGACCTATCTTCATGTCAGCGCAGAGATATACTTCATTAATATAGACAGGTGTGGAGTAAGTAGGAGTTTCGCCAACTAACTTGATAGTCGCAATGTCTATTGGTTTGTGCAGAATCAATGAATGTCCTCTAGATTCAGGACTTCCAAGAAAATCATCGACCTTGGTCTTCAATAATCGCGCTCCAAGAGTCACTGGATAAATGATAGTCACATTGTCAGGATTAAATGCAAAAGTTTCAACACTATTTAGAAGTGAATTGAGAAGTTCTTCTATCAAAGCTTGATTTTCAACTTGATTGACTACAATGACAATCGAGTCAACATCTGAAACACGGTGAGAGAATGGTAGTGAGTCGATGGGAGATTCAATCACTCGCAGCAATTCTGAGGCTATGTTTGGATGCTCAGTTACTGTCTGAGGAGTGACTTGCTCGAGAGAGAATCTATCACTCAGCTCCATTGGTAAAGACCCCTCTCCATATCTCAGGTCAACTCTCATAATGATTCAACCTGATTTGTTGTTTCCGACTTGCCTCTTAAAGTTACCAGCCATATGAAGCAATGTTCATATTCTGAATGACTCTGGATTGGACTAACAGGTTGGAACAAAATGAAGAGATCAGACAGTTTGTTATTACTATCTGTGGTCACGCTTCTGATTTATTTGGTTCTAAGTATCCTAATTCCAGACCTTGTTAGTCCGATTGGTGTGCTATACAACTGGTTCCTCGATGTTTCTCTTTTACTAGGCTATGAAGGTGCCTTCATTATATCAGTAATCGGAAACGCAACAATTCTCGTTCCATTTCCATACATAGGAGTCGCATTCATTCTGGGAGGATTGAGAGAAGAGGCAACAATGACCTTCATCTTCGATCCCTGGTTGATTGGTCTGATATCGGGATTTGGAGCGATGCTTGGCGAAATGACGGGGTACTTGATTGGATATGGTGGAGGAAAATTAATAGATGAAACACAGACCAATGCGTTCAAAAATTATGTTGAATCACATCCTAAAACGACTCCATTTGTAGTGTGGTTTCTTGCAGCCACTCCCATTCCTGATGATGTTTTACTAGTACCTTTAGGAGCTGCTCGATACTCATGGTGGAAGATTGTACTTGCCCAACTCCTAGGAAAAACAATGTTCTTGATGGGTATTGCTTGGTCTGGGAGGATAGGTCTTGATTTTGTTGGTTCATTGATAGGTAACATGAATCCCTTGAGTATCACATCTAGATTAGTTGAGATTTCAAGTGTCTTATTGGTCATTATTGCCATCTACATGTTAGTAAGGATTGATTGGAACACTCTGATCAGTCATGGTCCTCAGGACCAGTAGTGTGAGTGCCCTCGAAGATCTTCTTGCCAGCTTTCGTAAGTGTGACAAATCCATCCTGCAGAATTTTTCCGATGGTGCCAATATTGATGGAGCTTAATGAAACAGGGAACTTCACCATTCCAATGTCATTCATCTCACCAAGAAGTTGGAGATAAGCTCCCAAACGATAGAGCGCCAGAATCCCTACGCAGTTTGTGAATGCTCGTTTAATACCTTCAACAACGGCTTTTTTGGGATCTTTGAATTCGTTCAGTGCACCTTCAATCTCCAGGAAAGTACAACACATTGTTTGTGCATTCTCATCGGGCATGTCCATGAAATGTCCCGGTGCTGCCATCATGAAAGGATCACGGATGAATCCCTCAATCTTTAAACGAGCCTCTTCATTGGGAATGGACCACCAAGACTGAAGATGTGCGTCAGAGAGAGGTTGTACTTCGATACCTTTGTCAATCTCAGAATCCTTGAGCTTCGCTGGTAGAAATGAGTGCCACCCAGGTATCATTCTGAAGGACATATCTGATTCAAGATTGACACGACGTGAGCAGTAGTGAACAAGATCATAGATAGCATATTTTCTGGGTCCATCTAGATATACGAAAATCGGTTCGTAATCAGCTTCGTGTGCTGGTACAGCTTGGTAATCCCACACATAGACATACTGAAGGCAGACTCCACCACCCGACCCCTTCTGTCGAACAACTCGACCAAAAACACCCACGAAGTCGGTTTCTCGAAGAGCCTCACGAGTTGCATCAGGCATCACTGTACTTAGTGTGGTGGCTAGGGTCCCATCGCCTGTGGTGATTCCCTGAGTTCGAGGAAGGTGTTTCTGAAGAAGACCTTTATCAAACTCAGATGAAATCCCAAACTCGTGCTCGTTAAATCTTAGCTCATTGAGGGGGACTTTAATACGAAGTCTGTCTGCGAACTTCTTCACGACCAAATCAGTCTGACCTCCCTTCTGGGATGAACGCAAGTCATTATAGAGCTTCTGCAAAAAGAGAAAGAGGGGTCTCCGAGTTGAGACCCAGATTGATTCTATGCAGGTCTAAAGGCAAGATAGGTCTTACCAGACTTGCCTTTTTCGAAATCTATCTTGACCGGAATACCAAGACTCACTTCTTCAGGCTTGAGTGGATCATATCCAAGAAGCCTAGCACTAACACGAGTACCCTCTTCAAGCTCGATTATAGCGACATAATAAGGAGCTTCTTCAGCAAATTCGTCAGGTGCAACATGAATCACTGTGAAGGACACTAGTTTGCCTTTGCCACTTACATCGGTCCATTCCATGTTATTGCTTCCACAACCATAGCAGGAACCTGATGGAGGAGCTATGACCGCTCCACAATCTACACATTTGTATGCTCTGAATACACCTTCTTGGATGTTCTTGAGGTATTCCTCTATTGTAGGTTTATCGCTCATGCGTCACCCCTCCTCATTACTGTGACTACACAGGTTGCACCGGTACCTCCAAAATTATGGACAACTGCTGTGTCATGTTTGGCCACCTGATTGGGTCCTGCATCACCAATGAGTTCTCTGTATGCGACCACTGCCTGTTTCACACCAGTTGCGCCAACTGGGTGTCCTACAGCCTTCAAACCGCCCATAGGATTGATGGGTCTATCGCCATCGAGAGCAGTCACCCCATCACGGACAGCTTTCGCAGCTTCCCCAGGTTTGAAGAAACCGATGTCTTCACTGGCTATTATTTCAGCAATGGTAAAGCAGTCATGCACAATTGCGAAGTCCATGTCTTTTGCCTCAAGCCCAGCCATCTTGTAAGCTGTTTTGCTTGCATCAACAGAGGCACTAAATGAGGTCAAGTCATCACGATCACACAGATTCATTGAAGCAGATGCCTGACCAGTACCGGTAATCTTTACGGGAAGATCGGTGTATTGTTTTGCCTTTTCATTTGATGTTATAACAACTGCCGCAGCTCCATCAGAGATTGGAGAACAATCAAAGAGTTTCAATGGCCATGCAATATATCGTGGAGTCAATGCCTTCTCCAAAGTGATTTCCTTCTGGAACTGAGCTAATGGATTCGTGGAGGCGTTCTTATGAGCCTTTACAGCGACTCTTGCTAGATCCTCTTCAGTTGTTCCATACTTCTGCATATGAGCAACTGCGGCAATGCCAAAGACACCAGGGAAGGTCAGACCAATACTGGATTCAAACTGGTCATCGGCAGCTGCAGCGAGAGCTTCAGTTGCGCCGCTTGTGGGAACAGAAGTCATCTTCTCAACCCCTGCGACAAGTACGGTGTCATATATTCCTGATTCAATTGCCATGACGGCTGCACGCAAAGCAGTTGCACCGGATGCACAAGCCGCTTCATGACGTGTTGCTGGGAGTCCCTTCAGACCTGCGAAATCAAGAAGCAATGGAGCAGTATGTCCCTGATGAACCAACATCTCAGGGATAAAACTTCCAATGAAGGCAGCTTGAATGTCTTTCTTAGGAATTCCAGACTCGGTTGTAGCTTTGTCTACAGCCTCAGAGAACATCTCTCTTAGGGTCACACCCTCAAGAGCTCCGAATTTCGTCTGAGCTGCACTCACAATGTTCGTGTTCTTTAGTGGCAACTACCAATTCCACCTCTCTATGTTACACTCGCCACGGAAAAAAACCAGTACAAAAATGTAGGGGCCTAAGAGCTTTTCATGGGTTTACGTAGTTAGCTAACCTTTTCTTTAGATGAATAGACATCATCTCGAAGTGCGAAGGATGATCTTACCCATAATAATTAGTTTCTTAGCTGGAAGATTTGTAGGAAGTAGGAATCGCGCATTCATATTGGGATTGTTGGTTGGTTTAATTTTGGGTGTCTTAGCAGGTTTTGAGGTTTTACCATTATTGTATCCGTTGATGATTGTAAAAATCCCATGGGTTGGTGTCCCTGAAATCAGGCGTGTTGGACTCGCCTTTGGTCAGCAAGACCTTGTCCTTTTTGCAGAGTCGATCCATTCTCAATCATTTTCATTTACCATGCTCTCAATCCTTATTGTGGTAAGTATAGTAGGAGCAATAATTGGTGGCTATCTTGGGATTAAGAGTCGAGGAATAGATGTTACCTCCCCGTGGCAAGAAACTACAGAGGATGTATGACTTGTCCCAAGACATAAAAAGAGGGCGATTACATCCAAATGACGATTGACAATGGACTTCGCATTATCTGAGAAAGAACAAAAGCTATGGGAGAGAGCAAAAGCATTCACTGCTGAACACATCACTCCACGAGCTAAAGAGCTTGAAAAGAAGAATGAGTTTCCGAAAGACGTGGTCCAGAAGGCCTATGAAGCAGGTCTAATGAATCTACATATACCAACTGAAGCTGGAGGACCGGGACTATCGCTACTTGCTGAAACTCTTGTTTCCGAAGCAACAGGATATGGATGCGCGGGGATTGCTACTTCAATAATGTGCAATAACCTTGCATTTGCCCCACTGGTTATCGGAGCTACCACTGAGCAGCTGAAGAAGTATATTGAACCTTTGATCACTGGAAAGGAAGCAAAATTCGGTTCATTTTGTCTGACTGAGAGAAAAGCAGGGTCAGATGCAGCGGCAGTTGCTACAAGAGCCGTACGTGATGGTGATGAGTATATAATCAACGGCATGAAATGCTGGAGTACCAATGGTCCAGTAGCCTCTCACTTCACAGTTTTTGCATCGACTCAACCAGAGCTCAAACATAAGGGACTTTCAGTCTTCATGGTCCCAAAGGGCAAGGGAGTTAAGATTGGACATATAGAGAACAAGGTTGGTCAGCTTAATTCGATTCAAAGTGAAGTCATCTTTGAGGATGTCCGAGTACCTTCCGACTGTCTTGTTGGTAAAGAGGGGGATGGGTTTAAGATTGCTATGAAGACCCTGGACAAAACAAGAGCTGGAATTGCAGCTATATCAACAGGTGTAGCGCAGAGAGCTGTTGATGAAGCAGCTAAGTTTGCTAATATCCGACATCAGTTTGGACAACCAATTGGTAGATTCCAAGGGATTAGTTTCATGCTTGCGGATATGGGAGCGAAGACTGCAGCCGCAAGATGGCAGACCCGTTATGCGGCCTGGCTGGCTGATCAAGATTTACCAAACTCGAAGGATTCAGCATTTGCAAAGTTCTTTGCATCAGACATAGCTATGCAGAATGCTATTGATTGTGTCCAGATTATGGGAGGATATGGATACATGGAAGAATATCCCGCAGAGAAACTGATGAGAGATGCAAAGCTTCTCCAGATCTATGAAGGCACAAATCAGGTTCAGCGACTTGTTGCTGGAAACGCAATCCTCAAGGAGAGTGTCAATCTAGACACAGGATTCCGTTTGAAATACGACGGGAAAGATGCACTTATGTTATAGTATGATTATGACCGTGTTTTCAAAACACGGTCGCTTACTCTATTTTTGTACCCAATCTTGTCATTGAGTTACTTACTTAAGACAGATTTACTCCGACCAGACCATCACTGATTGGAGCATCAGTACCTTGGATGAAAATGAAACAATCAAGACAATCAAAAATCGCCGTGCAATCCGGGACTATGATACATCGAGAGATGTCCCAGACGAACTGGTGTATAAGGTGATTGAAGCTGGGGGTTATGCACCAAGTGCCGAGAATCAACAGCCCTGGCGAATCATTGTTGTCAGAGATAAGGCTCTGAAAGAATTCATAGGACAGAGAGCCGTAGATAGGACAATTGAGCTCTTTGGTCGGGCAACTCCAAGACAGGAGATTGAACGCAGGTTGAGCTACATTAAGTCAAAGGCAAGTCTTGAACGAACCATTGACATACTAATATCAGGAGCTCGATTTGAGTATATTAAAGGCAATCCTGAAACTCATGGAGCACCCGTACTTCTAGTTCTTGCTGTAGATCAGACACATGTCGGGAATTCGCAACCCACACTAAGAGGTACTGGCGGAGTGTATGGATGGTCATCACCAAGACATGCGTTCATTGCTGGTGCAATGATGATGCAGAATATGACCCTCGCTGCTGCGTCACTGGGACTCGGGAGTTGCGTTTCGTCTGTCCAATTGGACCATTTTGATGATGTAGGAGCTATTTCAGAGAAACTTGGCATCCCCTATCCACATTGGGTTCCAATCCTTTGTCTTACTCTTGGCTATGCATTGAAAGAGAGGACTCTTGGACCTCCAAGACAGCCACCTGAGGAGATAGCATTTCTGAATAAATGGGGTAACCCATTCAAGGAGGGTAAATGATGGACGAACTAGAAACACTTCGAACAAGTTTCGTCGCATTTCTGGATGGACTTTGGTGGGGTCTCAGGGACAACACGGGACCCTTATCTATGTACGAAGGTTATAGTCATGGATTCAGACAGATAGGTAACGAAGTCGCAGAGAAAAATGGAGGAGAAGGGGCAGAAGCAGCAGCTGAGATTGCGGGTAAACTATTCACTGCTATTGGATTGGATGTTGCTGTGGATGACAAGTCAGTCGTTGTGAAGAAATGTCCCGTGTGGAATAGGATCCTAGAAAGAGGGCTGGAGTTTGCCTTTCATATCGAAGAAATCTGCTGGATGCCTATGCTTGAAGGGATTGGTGAGAAGACGGGTTCAACTCCAGAGATGGAGACCTCCTTGCGTCTAGCCCACATAGAAAAATCGAAAATTGCATACAAGAAAGCCAAAGCCAAAACAGCTCTTGACAAAGAACAAATCACCAAGAAACAGTATGATAAGGAAATCTTATTGTTGGACAAAGCCTTAGAGAATGCGCCGACACTCGGTCTTTACCGATTCAAGTAATAGAATCTAGAAAGGTAGGTAATAGCAATGGAAAACCTCGTTAAGGCAGGACTTGCTGTCAACTACAACAAAGAACCAAGTACTAAGTCAAAATCACTCCCAAAAAGAGTCTACATTTGGGATGAAACTTTGAGAGATGGAGAACAGACCCCAGGTGTAGCCCTTACAATTGATGAGAAAATTGAGATTGCCAAAAAGCTTGATGAAGTCGGCACTGCAATTGTTGCAGTAGGTTTTCCAGCAGTCAGTGAAGAGGAAAAGAAATCTGTGGCAGCAGTTGCCAAAGAGGGACTCAGTAAGGCATCAGTTGCGGCTCCAGCGAGAGCTGTAATCTCGGATGTCGAAGCATGTATAGATGCTGGAGTGAGTGAAGTTCCCATATTTATTGCTACATCCGACTTCAGATTGAAGTATCAGCTTAGAATGACAAGAGAGGAGATGCTGAACCGACTCACAGAATGTATCGAATTTGGAAAGGAACATGGTCTTACCATTGATTACATTGCAGAGGATTCGACTCGCAGCGATATGGAGTTTCTTTGTGAAGCATATCGGGTTGCTATAGATGCAGGAGCAGATAAGATATGCATCGCGGATACCGTTGGATTTGTTCGTCCGGAGGTAATGAAATACATAACCAGAGAGGTCAAGGCCCGACTTTGGAAGAAATCAAAATACAAGGTTCCTATGTCCGTACACTGCCATGATGACTTTGGACTAGCGACCGCAAACACATTAGCGGCTATAGAAGAAGGAGTGACTTATCCCCAAGTCTGTGTGAATGCCTATGGGGAGAGGGCAGGGAACGCAGCTTTCGAAGAGATTGTCATGGCATTAGAGGAGCTTTATGGAATAGACACAGGTGTTGAAACTGAGAAACTCTATGGACTCTCAAAACTTGTGGAACATCATTTTGTGGTCCCACTACCACTTCACAAAGCAATCAGTGGCGACAATGCATTCACTCACTCAAGTGGAATTCATTCCCACGGTCAACTGACGCATTCTATGACTTATGAGCCAATAAGTCCAATACGCGTGGGAAGGCGGAGGGAATTTCATCTTGGCAAATTCGTAGGCAGACATTTTGTTGAATACCTATTGAAGATGGGAGGAGTGAAAGCGACACCTGAGCAGGCTAGAGAGATAACCGATCGAGTGAAACGTACTCATGAAGAGCATAAGAAGACCCAGTCAAAGGTAGCCTTTGAGAAGATTAAGGCAGACCTGAAAAATCTTAGAACAGGAGTTTCTGAACGCGAGTTTTGGGAGATTGTTTTTGATGTCGTATAACATCAACCTGCTTGTTTGCTTAATCGTCTCCTCATAAGTACTCCAATATCCATTGCTATGATGCCTAGTAGAAAGACCAAACCGAATCCAATCAGAACTAATAGTTCTGTGGGACCGGTGACGGGATTCATACCTGTGAGCCAATGGTTGGTCAAGAAGCGGTATACAATCTCCACAATCAGAAATAGGGTGGATATGACCAGTGAAATCTTGATACCATTACGGAACATCCTTGTGGCTCTTGTTGATTGCTTGATGAAATCACTAAGACTTGTTTCTACAGCCTTAGATTCCACCTTAACGAAACGCCCCTTCTGAACCTCTTCTCTAACAAAGGCATCCAATTTTCCAATGTCGATTTTAGTATGATCAGCTTCGATGAAGGTCCCTCGCATGAACTTGAAGGATGCCCCACCACTGAATATAGCAAGAACAAGTATCACTATTATGAACACTACAACCTGCCAGAAAGCAAATGCTGCAAGAATGATTGCCACAAAGACGAACATGATTATCATTTCAATAATGCCGCCAGAGCTTTCTACTCCTCCCTCAAAGAGAAAACTTAGCTGCTTCATCACGTTGATGCTGAGCCAAGTTTGGTAGAAGCTCTCATCAGTGAGGACCAAATTCCGTTCAATGGACTCCTTTACTTCGTTCCGTTTTCCGCCATAAACGGAAATCTCCATTGTAGGTTCGTTTTCACTCAAGTGCTGCAAACTCCCAGAGCCGAATGATTCACATTGATTATAGTTTGATATAACAGTTCCTAACCCATGCTGATGAAACCGATTCCCTTTTCGGTGAGTTAGGCAATTGGAGTGGCATGTCTGATGCATGGAGTAAGATAATGAAAGATGCTGCCGATGGTATCAGTGGAAAGTACTACATTGAGAGAGATGATGGCAGAGTAGAAACTCTTGAAGTGAGTGACTACATCAAACCCTTTTCTGGCTGGTCAGAGGTTGAAAAACTAGCTATCAAATATGTCAGTGGAAAGGTGTTGGATATTGGGTGTGGTGCGGGTAGGGTATCACTCTACCTTCAGATTCTGGGACATGATGCTGTGGGAATTGATCTTGCACCGGGGGCTATTGAGGCTAGTAGGAGAATGGGTGTGAGTAAAGTCTATGTTATGTCAGCGAGTGACCTGGATTTCAAAGATGAGATATTCGATACAGTAGTTATGTTCGGTAACAACTTTGGTGTTGCTGGAGATGAAACACAGATTGTCAAAATGCTGAAACAGCTCCACAAATTCACTTCACCTGATGCGAGAATCCTTGCAGGCAGTCTTGATCCTCTGGACACAAATGATCCTGAACACCTAGAGTATCACAAGATGAATAGAGAAAAGAACAGACCTCCCGGTCTTACGCGGGTTAGAGTAAGATACAAGGATATTGTTAGTGATTGGTCTGATCTCTGGTTAACGACGCCAGCAGAGATGGAGTTACTTGCAGAGAAAGGAGGATGGCAGCTAGAGGAAATAGTACAAATAGAGGGGGAGTCACATTACGTTGGAATCCTCAGGAAGAGTTGAGCATCATGACAATCTACAAGCTCGGGAATAAAGAACCAGAGATTGCGCTAACAGCCTATATTCATCCTCAAGCCTCAGTCATTGGAGATGTGAAAATAGGTGAACGTGTTTTTGTGGCTCCAATGGCATCCATTCGTGGAGACCGTGGTAGAATTGAGATTGGTGATGAAACCAATGTTCAAGATGGAGCTGTAATTCATTCTGAAACTGAATTTGTGACTAAAATTGGTAAGAGAGTCAATATTGGCCACAATGCATCAATACATGCAGAGCTTGTTGATGACAATGCGGCCATTGGAATGGGAGCTGTTCTGATGCTTGGGAGTAAGGTGGCCAAAGGAGCGATGATTGCGAACTCAGCTCTGCTGCACACCAAGACAAAAACTGAACCCAACAAGATCTATGCAGGAGTCCCTGCAAAGTATATGCGAGACCTAGATCCATCTGGTGATGCACGCCGTGCTATTGACAACTACTTAGACACATATGTAGAAAGTACTAAGACCTACAAAGAGGACCTTCAACAGGTTCGAGAGTAGTTCATCACAACCCATATGTGTATAAGGATAATTAACAATGGTTAATACATGAGTGAAAAAATATCTGGAAAAATAATTTCAGCTAATATTGGGGAATTCTCAAAAAGAAGAATAAGATATGGGTACATAGGTCTGGAGCTTGCTGATAAGACACACATGAAAATCAAGGTCGATTCGTATACTTTGTATGAAACTCTAGAAATAGGTGACGAGGTTGTTGTGGAGTTTGAAAACCTAGCAAGCACAGACATTCATGTGGCTAGAAAGATTCAGCTGATATCAAATGTTGAGCATCCTTCGGATGAAATCTCAGCAACCGTATAGTATAGTGGAACATCGGTTGCACTGATGTTTCACATTATACTTGGTTTTTTGCAAAGTATTTCGGAGATTTGAAATGGAACGATCAATAACCGGTTCGATCACATCAGCGCAGCTGGGCAATCTTGGCAAGAAGCAATATGGATTCATCGGCGTGAAGACTGAGGAAAAAGAGGAACTCAAGATAAAGGTCGCCGCTTTCACAGAGTATGACACGCTCGACATTGGAAAGCGAGTTCACATTGTAGCTGAGTCGATTGGTAATATGGGCATCATGACTGCAAAGACCATTTCCATTGCTGAATAGTTTGCACACACAGATGATGTTATACGCGAATGCAAGTGGTGCCTGACAGGGAACCACAATGGAAAGAATATTCACAGGTTCAATCATGTCTGCGCAGCTTGGCAATATTGGACCCAAACATTATGGGTTCATTGCGATCGAAACTGAGGAAAACGAACATCTCAAGGTGAAAGTTTCAGCATTCACAAAATACGACACACTAGATATTGGTCGGAGAGTCCACATTGTTGCAGAGAATATTGGTAATACAGATGTGTTGACAGCAAAATCAATTGCACGAGCAGATTAGTTGGACTACTGATACACACTATACTTTTAGCAAGAGATGCGATTACATCATTTCATTGAAGAAATGAGGATGTATCTATGCCTGAGCTTCCCTTACGTTACTATTGCTATGTGTGTGGTCATGAAAATGACCTGAAATTAAATGTCCCTCCTGCACCTACAATCAAACGCGACGAGATCAAATGTTCGAACTGCGGAGATGTTACACATCTCATGCATACCGCGTGCCCAGCATGCGGAAATGCATTCAGATATTTCCTCTCAGACCTTGATTTTCCAGAAGAAATCGCAGCTCTTGCTAGCACATATGTGAAATTGTTAGCAGGAGTGCGAGATAGCCTTGCAGATCATCTCAAGGAGTTTAGAGTCCCAGTGCCAAAACGTTGGTCTGTGAAGCTGAAATGTGAGTGTGGTAAAGAATATTCAGCTGAGATACCATTGCCAGGATTACCTGAATAACAACCTACCATTCAACTAAAATCTCGTACTCTTGGTTTACAGACGTGAAGAGAGAGATCTTGATCAGACAGGCACTGTGAGCCATTTAGACAGCTCAACCAGATATTACTCAATCACTACTTCATAGTTGAGATGTATTGGGCATTTCATCGAGTTTGCCACAAGGCAATATTGATGCGCCCGTTCTGCTGCCTTTGCCATTCTCTTTCTGTCTTTTTCGGTACCAACGATGATTTTTGCATTAATAGTGATCTGTTCAAACTCCCAACCAAACTCACCCTGTTGTAGAGTACCTGTGGCAGATAATTGGAAATCCTTGAACTCCCCATGAAATCGTTTTGCCACACCGGACAAGGACACCCCATAACAGGAGAGTGCTGATGCCACAAAGAGATCTTCAGGTGAGATGAGTTCCTTGGGGCTCTCAGACCAAAAATCAAGAGGAGTAGCAACTTGAAGGTCAGGCTTCCCATCTATCTCAATTGTGACAATCTTGTCCCGGACCCAGTTGCTGTTCATGATATATCTATGCTGTTCTTGTGTTTCTAACATGAATTTTCATGATTTCCATTCATTGAATAGCCTTGTGCTACCGGAATCAGTCATTTTTCTACATAATCCCTTAGATGGTGAGGCTTATTAGGAACCTCGTCCTATGCAAAATCGGTGGACAGGCGGCTGATTGGGCAACATTTTCTGTAACATGCCCTCATAACTCCCCCCCTCCTACCATTTGCCTGGTCGGCTCTGGCCACCAACCTCATTCTATCTCTGTGAGAATCAGCCGCTTGGAAATTTCGTGGTTGCACGAGGAGATTATCTTTTAGATTTTGACTTCAACTGTCTCACAGCCTCGCGGATGTCAGCCTCGTCAATCTCTTGCGCTTCTACTTTGATGTCTTCCCTTGCAGCGGCAGGTGCGCTTGAAGCTCCCATAGACATGGCACGTTTCTTGACACCCTTAGCCTGAACTCGCGCAACAATTTCGGATATCTTCTCTTCAGTGAACTCTTCATCAGCAGGGAATTCTTCCATGCTGACACCAAGGTCCTCAAGGATAGACTTCTGAATCGCCAGTTTATCAATCTCCTCGACTGCAAGACCGGTAATGATGTTGACAAGAAGCTCAGCTTTCTCTAACGGAATGAATCGTCCCTGTGAATCTGCTGCGATCTTCTCGTATGTTTCAACACCTTTCTTGTAGTTAGCAATCTCAGGGAAACAACCAACTGTGTGGATTACAATTCCCTTTCCGAAAGACCTCTTAGCTTCCTCTGTCCATTTAGCTCCATCAGGAGTGCCTCGTGGCCATCGGTCTCCATCCTCAACACCATGGGGCGGAGCATCTCCAATCAGGACAGCAATTTTAGCCGACTCATTGAGAAACTCCATGCGGTTCATGACCTGAAGTGCAGTTGATACTGCTTCAGGACCATCTCCTCCACCTGAGGCAGCCATCTGCATGACGTAACTCTCAATCTTTGATGTGTCTGATGTCAGTTCATATTTCTGAGTGACATACGAGGTCTCCTCAGGGGGATGGTCTCGGTAAGAAACAAGACCGACACGAAGCCTATGAACCATCTCCTCTTTCTTAATCGTACGAATGATCTCTAGAATCTTAGACTTGACATTAGCTATATACGGTCCCATTGATCCAGTATTGTCTACTACGAATACTAAGTCAAGTTGCCCAATCTTTTCTGACATTTTATCTCCTCTCTAGCGTGCTATTGGTTTCACAAAAAAGTAAGAACAATAGCTTTGGCGAGTTCCCTTCCTGAATGAAGATAAGTCTTAGCATGAAAAGTCCTCAGAGTTTATAGGTTATCAAGTCTGAAGGATAGTGGAGAGAGAAGTTGTGCAGTTACTGAAGGAGAAGGCAATCCGAGAGTTTCTGTTTATTCATATCATCTTCTCGTTCCTCACCGCTCTAGCTCTTCTGATGCCTGTTTCAGCCCCTATAAGCGCAAAGCTGTTGGTTGTTGTCATTGTCTACAATGGACTGATAATGATAGATGGATTTCGGATTGGATTTGAGTATTGGATGAGGATGTGGATCTTTTCATTCATTCTCAGCTTATTGATGGTCTTCCCAGATTGGTATTTAGCTGAAACACTTGGAGCTCTCCAGTTTCCAGCTGATGGGTTCCCTATGATTGGGGGGACTGTTCCAATATACATGGCGGGACTTTGGACAATACCATTCTTCATCATTCTCTTCATTGGAAATCAAATTCAGGAACGAATATCGGTCATCCGTGCATATGTTGCAGTAGCTCTACTCTCGCTCATTATATTTAGTATATCTGAATTGACTCTGGTTTATCTCCCATCATGGACAGCCACTGTGAAGGGTATGACTGGAAATCTAGCGTGGTACATCATTATACCAGAGATGTTGCTAGGACTATCTACATTCATCTGTTACAACATAATCAAAGACAAGAAAATCTGGATGAATCTAACAGCAGCATTCATTGTGATGATATTCTACATTGGAAGTGCATCCTTCTTCTACTTCATTATTGAAACCTTAATTCTAGGTTCTTGATATCACTCCCAAAAATGATTGACAATAGGCATCTTCCATCCCATACCAAATGACTTCTTGGTAATTCGAATGCATGGAGGTGCCTGCCACCGTTTATACTCAGAAAGGCGGACTCGTCTATAGACATCCTCTATCACATCTTTTGGATAACCCATGTCTAGAAGATCAAGCTTACCTCGTCTATTTGCCACAATCTCATCAACCATTGGACTGACAATATCAAAATCAAATGGGTCAAATTGATTCTCTTTCAACTCAGCAGAGGGTTTCTTGGTGATTGAGCCTTCCGGAATAACCTGTTTCCCTGCTTTTCGATTCACATATTCTGAGAGTCTATACACTTCAAGCTTACTGACATCTCCAATAACACCAACACCCCCAGTCATATCACCATACAGAGTACAATATCCAAGAGCAATCTCTGTTTTATTACCAGTATTGAGGACGAGAATTCTGAGGTCTTTTAGCCGATTGGATATATCCATCAATATGTTCCCGCGAGTTCTTGGTTGTATATTCTCATCAGCAACAGGGTCATCTTGTGAAATGTCAACACCAAAATGAGCGCGTAAGTCCATTAGTGGTGCATCCCATGTATCATGATAGGAATTGACAATCTCTTGTATTGGTATTTGGATGTACTTGATTCCAAGATTTTCTGCAAGCAACTCAGCATCGCTCTTTGAGTGGTTGCTGGAGTATTTAGATGGCATTGATACACCAATCACATTCTCAGAACCTATTGCATCCACAGCTATGCATGCAGTCAAAGACGAATCAATTCCTCCACTGAGCCCAAGGACAGCTTTTTTGAATCCTGTCTTTCGGAAGTAATCCTTGATTCCTAGCACCAAGGCATTGTACATTTCTGCATCTTCGTCATAGGCTGGTTTCGCAATGGGTGTTCCTTCTCCTGTGTCGATATCCAAGTCAGTTACGATTAGATCTTCCTCAAACTGATTGCCTAAGGCGATTATATGACCCTTTGAGTCAATAGCAATACTACGACCATCAAACACAAGCTCATCCTGTCCTCCGACCAGATTAACTAGGAAGAATGGAGTTTCGTTTTTCGTAGTTTTTTCTCGAACCAATCTCTCTCGTTCAAATTGCTTTCCAACATGGAAAGGTGAGGCGGAGATATTGATTATAATTCGTGCACCTTTGGCGCAAAGAATGTCTGTCACTTTTTCATCATAGTCGTCATCCCAAAGGTCTTCACAAATCTCAACACCAAGTAAAATCTCGTGTTCCTTGACTCTTACCGTTACGGGAATAATGCTCTCACTTGGCTCAAAATATCGTTCCTCATCAAACACATCATATGTTGGGAGAAGTGTTTTGTGAACAACGTGTCGTAGCTTCCCATTCTCATATATTGCGGCTGCATTATACAGTAGACCTTCGTTATCAGAGTCGACGAACCCAACTACTGCAACAATACCTTTTGTGAGATCTGCTATAGAGTTGATTGCATCATGATTTGCTTTAATGAAGGCGCGTTCATGAAGCAAGTCTTGAGGAGGGTATCCTGGTATCACCATCTCAGGAAAAGCAACAATATCAACGTTCAGTTCTCTACTCGCCTTGATTTTCTCAATGACCTTGGCAAGATTTCCATTGATATCGCCAACAATCGGATTAACTTGAGCCATGACTACCTTCATCTCAAGACCACCATTCCTTACGGCATCACAAACGAGTAAAGACTTTTGTCCCAAGAGTTGCAGGCAAAAGATGCCCAGTTTCAACAACTCATGCAGATATTTCCAGATTCCTGTTTTTTGCTGGAACATGATCCTACTAATTATGAAGATCTCACTGAGCAAAAGAAACACTCAGCTATAGAAGGGGGAGGAGTATGATTAACTGCTAGCTTTAGGAAGCCATATTCTGAATTTTGCACCTTGAGTATAGTCGCCTTCGACCCTGTCTAAGATTTCGAAAGTTCCCCGATATTTGCCAGTAATTTGCACACACTGATGGATACCAACACCGCCAGACCGACGTGCGGGGTTTAGAAGATTCTTTTTCATAAGGTCACTAATACCTACTCCATTATCAGCAATTGTGAGGACATACCCTTCATCACCCTCAGTGAGCTCAACCCAGATTTTCTGTTGCTCAGTTTCGTTGTATTTCACAGCATTTGAGAGTAAGTTCATAATCATATGATGAAGAAATTTATCAGCATGAATGACCGCCTTTGTTTTACCTATTTTCTTGTAAATAGTAACTGATTCATTTTTCTCCATGAAAGCATCGAGACAACTATTCAATGAGAAATCGAGAGACACCTTCTCAAGTGGTGTTGAAAGAAGAGTTGCAGTAGATTGCACGGATGTTATTAGGTTATTACACTCTAATACAGACTCATTGATATGCTCAATCAATGAAGACCTAGTTATATCGGATTCATCCTCGGATAATAGATCAGAGGCAATCATTATTGCCTGGAGAAAATTACGAATATCATGACCAGTGATATCTTGATACAGTAAAGCCACATTATGTGCGGCACGGGCTTCTTCTTCAGCCCTCTTCAAATCGGAAACATCACGCATAACCACGACTACGCGTCGTCCATCCTCATGAGGACTAATATTTATTGAATACCACATTCGTCTGTCAATCAGATCAAGAGGAAATTCGAAGCTTAAGCTTTCACTCTTATCTATAACCTCTTTAACAAAATCAGAGAATCTTGCAGCTGCTGATGATTGAAGAAAATCTGACAATTTTCTACTAACATGCTTTCCAGGACTAACACCAGGAACAAGTCCGCTTTTCGAATAGAATTCTGAAATCACACCATCAGGTTCTAAAACGAATACAATATCGGTTAGCGACTCTACGAGCATCCGGTGTTTTCGCTCGCTCTCGTGTAATGCGTCCTCTGCTACACGTCGTTTCCTTCTTTGATCAGCCTCAGCAATTTCTCGTTCTATGGCAGGAACCAAACGACTCAAATTATTCTTAGTAAGATAATCATGAGCACCCGCTCTCATCATTTCAACTGCAACTTCATCTGAGATTGTGCCTGAAACTATGATGAAAGGCAGGTCAAGTCCTCTTGTCACGATCTCATTCATAGCATCTTTGATGCTGAAGTCAGGCATCATATAATCACAAAGGATTGCATCCCAGTTGTTTTCTTCCAGAGCCTTATGCATTCCATCCGCAGTACTGACTCGTTTCATTGTAGGATTTAGTCCGCCTTTATTCAGGACTCGTTCAATGAGAAGAGCATCATCCTCTGAGTCTTCAATGAGCAGTATTCTGACTTTCTTACTCACAGCCTTCAGGGCCCCCAGGGGGATTTACATTCAACACTAGCCAATATAGACCGAGTGTTCGAATGGCTTCAACAAATTGATTGAAGTCAACAGGCTTTTGGATGTAGGAGTTTGCTCCAAGGTTATAACTCTCACAGACATCACGGTCTTCCTTGGATGAAGTGAGTATGACAACAGGTAAAAACTGCAGAGACCTTACTCTTCGAATCTTTTCCAAGAACTCGAGACCGCCCATCCGGGGCATCTTCAAATCAAGGAGTACAACCACAGGACGGTCAGTCATATCTCGTCCAGCATATTGACCTTCGGAAGTGAGATAGTCAAGAGCCTCAGCTCCATCTCTCGCAACAACAACCTCATTCAGGATATTTGCGCGTTGCAAAGCTCGCAATGTCAATAGAACATCATCTGTGTTGTCTTCGACAAGAAGGATCTTTTTTGAGGACATTAATCCACACCTCTTGATTCAGGAATGGTGAAGTAAAAGGTTGAGCCTTCTTCAATCACACTATCTGCCCATACCTTCCCACCATGGCGGTTTATAATTCGTTGCACCGTTGCTAGACCAATCCCGGAGCCTGGAAAATCCTCAGATTGGTGTAATCGTTGGAAAGGAATGAACAACTTGTCACTGTAATCCATATTGAAACCAGCGCCGTTGTCTTTGATATAGAATTGTGTCGCTTCATCCTTTTCAATACACCCAAACTCAATTTGAGCATCTGAAGCTTTGCTTGTGAATTTCCATGCATTCTCCAAGAGATTCTGAAGTACAAGTCTAATCAGTCGCTGGTCACAATGTGCATGAATGTCTTCTGAAATTTTAGCAGTAACCTCTCGCTCAGGCTCAACCTCTTGGAACTCGTCAATAATCTCCCTAGCAATCTCAGACAGGTCAACATCTTCACGATCCATTTCTGCACGTGCAACTCTCGAAAGCATGAGAAGGTCTTCAATAAGTGATGCCATATGAGTCGCTGCGGCACGAACTCTATGAAGGAAATCTTTGCCAGTGGAATCAATGGAATCCGAGTAATCTTCTAGAAGTGCTTGACTAAATCCATCAATTGTCCTAAGTGGGGCTCTCAGATCATGTGAGACAGAGTATGAAAAGGCTTCCAACTCCTTGTTAGCTGCAGCCAACTCTGCTGTTCGCTCTTCAACTCGCTGAGCAAGTTCCTCATTAAGCCTTTGAATCTCCTCATCCTTTTGAATACGTTCTGTTATATCCGTGACAACTGCAATTGTACCATCAACCTGTCCATCATCATCTCGAGATGGAACTGCTGAAACTCTTACAATCCTTTTTCCACCATCTTTCGTCACAAAACCATGTGTGTATGAAGTACTTTCTCCGTTTCGACGTTTTTTGGTCTGGGATAGTATCTTCTCTTTGTCTTCGTCTACAATAATATCAAGGATACTTGTTCCAAGGAGTTCATCACGAGAGTATCCCAACATATCTGCAAATGCGTTGTTTACAAATAGAATATTCTCATCTAGATCTGCAATAGCCATTCCTTCAGAGATATTCGTGAGTAGTTCACGATATCTCCGTTCACTGATTTGCAGTGCTTTTTCAGCTCTCTTTCGCTCAAGCACAGAACCCAGCATGTTCACAATTGTGGAGAATAATTCTCTGTCACCTTCAGAATATGTTCGTGGGGTATGTGTAGCTAGACTCATAACTCCGAGAAGATTCAGGTCATCATCAAGGATTGGATAAGCAACAGATGATGCTGCACCAAATTTCTTCAGACGTTTTAAGTAAGACTTGTGTGGTGCTTCATCATGAACATTCGTAATGAGTTCTGGTGTCTTATTTAGTGCCGCGTGAACGATGATATAGTCATCACCGAACTCCTGAGTGAGAGGGAGCTCCTCGCGAGTATCACTGATTTCAATTCCTTCTAATGCTGCAAAACGAAGCACATTATTCTTCTCATCATAGAGCCGAATTGTCCCAAAATCAAAATCTAAGGAACTGATGATACCTTTCAATAATTCCAGACTTAGTTCGCCGGTATCTTTTGCTTGGATAGCTCCTTCAGCAATGCTTCTAAAGACTTGGCGATCCCGAAGAACTTCGGTTTCAGCTTTGATTCGTTTTGTGATGTCAATAACTGAAGCTTGTACTGCTGGAACATCACCATATTCAATTCCACCAGCTGAAAAGTCAGCCCATATCTCCGAACCATCCTTGTGAAACATTCGAATCTGAATAGGTTCTCCCGGCGCCTTGTCTTTTAAGCGGTTGTTGAGATAATCATCAATTTGAGCTACATCATCAGGATGAACAAGGGCACTCACATCTTCAGGACTCAGAGATAAAAGTTCATCCTGTGAATAACCTAGAATATCACAAATCTTTGGATTGACAAATGCGATGCTCTGAAATCCACGAGGAACAATCGCAATCCCCATTAGAAACTGTTCGACAATAGTGCGATATCTTGATTCTTGCTCTCTCAATACCTCAGCAGAGCGTTTACTTTCAGTGATATCCCAGAAAATACCTAGAAGACCAACAACGGTGCCTTCGTCATCACGAACTGGTGCTTTAACAGTGTGAGCAATTCTTTCTTCGCCATTCTCTATGAAAAGTTCCTCATACTCCAGCGTTTCCAATGTTTCAAGGACTTGTACATCTTTGGCACGGTATTGATCCGCCAAATCCTTCGGGAAGAAGTCATAGTCAGTTTTTCCCAATACCTCTGATGGTGATACTCCCAAAAGCGAAGCGAATGACGGATTAACAGCAACATAGACTGAGTTTTTGTCTTTGAAAAACACTCGTTGTGGAATATTCTCCAAGAGGTTCCGGTATTTCTCTTCACTCTGCTGCAATGCTTTCTCGAAGACCTTTCTCTCTGTTATATCCAACAAGGTCCCTGTCGCACGTTTGGTTCCGCCTTCCTC
>JBHLRC010000038.1:0-24159 GCA_048882965.1 Candidatus Thorarchaeota archaeon | reverse complement strand
AATCTGAGTAGGTGCGCCTGAAACTGTCCAATTCATCGTGACTGTAGAACCTGATACGCGCTCCAATGTGTCAGTGTCTGTAAGATTCACTTCGACAAGTAGCAAATCACCTGCAATCTTTACAGATAATTGGTCTCCAACTGCATCACCAGGTGACTGAAGATCCAATGATGAATCATGTTTTACGACGAAATCTCTACTATATCTCCCGACCTGGATTGGAGCTGCACCCGCTGTTTCATTGAAATCGACATACGCAGTCCATTCACCCCGCGGCCAGGAACTATCAACCGCAATACCCGTCCACTCGAATCTTCCACTACCATCCTGTGATAAATCATCAGTCGCGTAGAAGACCTGATCATTTGGATCAACAAGAACAAGTCTCATTGCTGAACCTGAGATGATGGAGGCTGTTCCTCTGAAGCTCAGGGACTGTCCCACTTCAGCTTCTGCGGTGATAGCGTATGGTGATCCCCCTGCTGAACACTCAAGGTTACTGGCTTCATTTGTTGAGGTGAAACTAAAGGACCAGATTCCGTATGCATCAATAACTGAAGACTGGACAAAAACCTGAGTTGCTGTTGAACTGACTTCAGAAGTGCGTACATTTCCGATGGGATCAGTAACACCTTGGAAGGTCCATAAGGTAGGATAATTCATCGTTAGATTGACATCACTAACTCCAGGTGGAGGTGAAACCAGTGTATTCACAGCCCATGTCACTGATGTTCCGTTATTCACAGCGAATGATGTTCCTGGTTGCATATCTTCACCATAGGTTGTTCGTTGGGCTGTGACATCGAAATCCAATCTTGGAAGAATGCTGACAACGGATGTGGCTTCGGTGGTGAACAACAGTGTTGCATTTGTCCCATATTGTACATTTTGTTCAATACCGACTCCCATGAAGCTTGCAGGGTCATTTTGGTTTCTGAACTCCGTTAAAATCCACTCTACTGGTTTCTCGATGTTTAAAATACGGACTTCGTCAATGCGACCATCGAAGTACTGGTCTCCTCGTCCTATGTACAATGGGTTTATGGTTTCTACAATAGGTCCAGTATTCGCATAGGAGTTTCTCTGGATGCCGTCAACATACACATACGTATTTGAACCATCATAGACTCCCACAACATGGTACCATCTGTAGAGATCATTATTCTCGTGACTTGTCCATGTTTGTGAAGATGCTGTCACACTAAATGTGAATTTCCTGCTTCCATCCCAATCCTGCATGAGCGAGTATGAGCCATCCTTTTCAGCTATTCCAGTGCCCCACTGTGGCGGCGTATCTTCATTGAGATATACCCATGCTTCAATTGTCATGGCATCTCCTGTAATTCTTAGGCTTGGACCATTATCACAATTAATCAAGTCATCCAATCCATCGAATGTAATTGCTTTGCCTATCGAGCCATTGGTTCCAAATGTGGGGCTACCTGCATCAGTCCCGTGATTTTTGTTTAAAGTTGAATCCTCAATCGCTCTAGACCCTCCACTTGTTTCTCCAAGATGCCAGACTCCCATATAGTTTTGACTCCAAACATCAGAAGGATTCTGCTGACTTGATATATCCGGATTACCATAGAGCATTGTGATTTCGGTGTCAACAGATGATGACAAGTCAGTACGGATCCAAGATACAAGATGTGCATGAGTTGAGTTGAAGTCTGGTTCGAACAATTCTATCTCATGTGGCAGAATTCTTCCGTCTGATTTGAAGATAATATCATCTCCGTCAGTTTGGGCTTTTGTCTTTAAATCTGTGTCAAATATGTCAACAAGCAATGGGAAGTCTGTTAGGTCTGCAGCGACCATAGTATGGTCAATGGTGATGTCTTTCTTATAGCTGAGAAAATCTATGGAGTCACTTTCTTGCGGGATGAGGAAATCCACATTGAGAACAGCCAAGTCAGACCCTCCATATCCATATGTACCTTTTATCGAGTTCCAGTCGCGATATTGGTCTGAGTCCATATAATCAATCATCAAGCCAATGTAGTTACCACTGCTCCAACCAGAACGGGAAACAACTGTCTGTACAAGCGAAGACAAGTCCTGTGTTTGGTATCTATATCCATTCTGCCAAGAGTCTTGAATCCAATCCACACTTGTTTGACTCCAACTGTATCTGTCTTCCAGATTTGGTAGACCATCTGTGAATGGTGAAAGGTTGTCTTCCTCAGCTACAAAGACGCGAAGACTATTATCGCCCCCACCAAAGTAGCCTAAGGCTTCTACTTCTAATGTAGCGTATGTGATTATAGCCTCCTGTGGTATGTCGAGTGGGAACTGAATACCAAACTGATACTTGACTATATCATCCCACGATGTACCACTCGAACTCCAGACACCCGCCTCAAGAGCGTAGGACGTATCAATTCCAGTGTCAGATCGGCTGAAACAATCTCTTGCTGCTCCATCTGGAACATATTGAGAAATACTACCGGAGGTCGAACCACTGATTATTGTCTGATTTGCGCTCAGTCCTATTTGTTCTGGTAGTGGTCTTGCTTCTAGGATTAATTCAACTTGGTCCAAGTATATCTGATTATCTACAGCTGTTGAGGGCATTCCTGAGTAATCTGTAGCAATTCCAATATCTAAGTCAAGAGAGCCGGGTACTGCATAGGACTCAAATGCTGACATTGGAATATCGACTGTCTGCTTAATCCACTGGTCTGTGACATCTCCTGATTCGAATACATGAAGCTCTGTTTCATAGCCGCCAAACCGGATAAAAAGGTAAAAGTAATCATTCATAGACGACACACTTCTAACATAGTAGTATATCGACACCTGTGCTGAGGAAATCTCTCGGTAGGGTAATTGCACATGTTGTGTGAGATATATCTCCATATCGGGATAGATAGTGTTTGTCGTGCCAAAGACTGTATTGAATCTCCAACCCATCGATCCCTCTCTTCCGTCTCCTGAATAACTGTGGAAGAAGAGTCGTCCGTAGTATGGGTGATTGTAGGTTTCACCCTCTTCAATGATGTTCCAGTCATCTGGAACATTATAATCCATTGCATTCCAAGGCGATCCAGAGATTATTGTTCGTTCAGTATGGTATGAGTCAAGTAGCCCATTCTTGATTGGAGCAAACTGAGTGGAGATGTGTTCCATAGTTCCTGTCAATGAATTTCCTGTCCAATCTTGAGGTGAGCTAATCGATACGGGTGTTGGTGTTGAAGAGTCAAGTAATACCAGTCCCTGTGAATTGTTAGTATATACTCCATTTAGAGTCACGCTCTGGGTTGCACCCAATCCACTATAAGCTGTACTTTCTGCGGAGAGCCATCTTTGCATACTTGAATCTGGTTGAATCTGATAGGTTTCTCTCATTGGACCATCAGTTATAGGCTGTTCAGTCATTGGACACAGAAACAGCACTAAAACGACCACTGCAACAAGCCTCATGGCAATAGTTCTTTTTGATATTCCGGAAATCAATGGGTGTCCACTATTGTCATACTTTCTGTTGAAAGTGATGTGCCCTGAATTCTTAATCATGGCTTATCACCTCCCTTCTTGAGAATACTATCGATGAGTTCATCTACAAGCTCCTTCGGAAGTTCACGGACTTGTTCCATTATGGTATCTAGCTCATTGTCTTTGACCCCAGCATCGACCAGTTGCTTCCTGACTTCCTCGATTTCACTCTCTCTCAGAAATTCAGATGGCATTTTGTCTTCTACTTCAAGTGGCTCCGGTGGCGCAGATTCAAAGTCTTCTAGTAGTTTCTCTTCTGTAACTACTTTCTTTGGAGCTTTTGGTTTTGGAGGAAGTTCTTTTCCAGCGATTTGTGCTCTTGCTTGTTCTGCGGTTTCTGCAAGAACCATCTCCATGCTCTTTCTTTCTATTCTAGCTTGCTTGATTGCTTCCTGATTAATCACTTCTTTAGTAAAAGCAACTTGCTCACTAAGTTTCATTTTTGATACATCATTTCGGAAGTCTTCAAGCTCCTCTGGTGTTAGTTCAGATAGAATAGAAAGCTGAATGAGCAATTCCTCGATTTCAGGAACATCTAAGGTCACTGGAAACTTGGGCATGACTTCAGCTGTCTTTACGACTCCAATAGCTGCTGCATTATCATTAAAGAGCTCTGCAACTAGCTCCTGCCTGGTTCTAACTTCGTCTGGTACCTTTGGAATTCGCCCTCTGCCAACATCCTTGACCATTCGTCCTATTTTCCTGAGAAGTTTCGGCAAACTAAATATTCTAGACCAGAGATATGCTCCTACGAGACAGATGATTCCTATTGGGAAACCAAAGATGATTGAACGCTCAATGAGAAGATCCATATCGGATGGTTCTACTGAAACTGCTAGCGTCAATGATGCAGACTCATGATTCTCTTTTGACAACTGGATTGATACAACTGCAGAACCTCGTGTACGTTGAGACCTTAGAGTTATTTCATACCAACCAGTCCTTGAATCATCAGGATGCCAATCGGAAACAACAACAAATACTGTGTCCAGACTTGTGGCATTGATATCGCCACCAGAAATCCCTCGATTATTGTGGCTTTCCCATGTGCTATGATAGAAAACCCACACTGTGACTGTCTGACTATAACTTAGAACAATTGATTCAGAATCAATATCCAGAGCTGTTGGTATATCAATTATGGTGAGTTGTAGTGTTAAGGTAGACTTACTTCTATTCTCAAGAGCCACACTTAGGAATATGCTATATGGTATGGGACTCACGGTCCACAGTCCAGAATCAATGATTAAGCTGTAGTTGCCATTCGAAACTTCTATTATTGTGAGGTCATCTTTGTCTGCAATTGGTTCACCCATTATTATTGCCACAAGATTTGTGGCTCCTACTATCCCTTGATTGTACCATGTATCATTATAGAACAATGTGAGTGACAGGAGGTCTCCATATGGCACAATCAGGTCCAGCCTGCTTTCAGCGAGATTTTCTTGCGGTGCATATACTACTATATCGGTTGGCACTTCTTTTACAGTCAAAGTGAATACCCCAGTGCCAGCTTCATAATTTTGTTTCCAGAAGTTAACTACGACAGGGTACACGCCTGGACTGACTAAGGATGTGTTTATCCAGACCTGATAGACCCCATCATCACTAAGATATCTGGAAAGTTCTTCTTGACCATTCCAATCGATTCCCACACTCGCTGCAACGACTGCTCTGTCGTCGAGAAGGTCCCAGTATGTTAGATTCACCCAATCTGCCCAGCCCCAGACTTTAGATGACACATATGATGAATCAACTGTAGTTTCTACAGGATTGATTGTCAGCGTGGTCATATTGTTCGATTGTGCAAATATTTGTACATACGGAGCCGCAATGATTCTGAATGTGTACGTCGTTGCGTTGTACTCCCAAGTTTGGAAATCAAAATAGAAATACCCTGCTCCACCTAGCATTGTTCCATTCAAAAACTCGCCAGATATGTAAGTCCCTGAAAGCGACCATGTAACTGTGCTGTTTGAAAGACCTGTAGAGTAGGGATTTGACTCATTCAGGTATGGAGATAGCACGTATACACCAATTCGTATCGTGTCGGACCAATTGAATGATGTACTAGAATATGTTGCTGTCATTGAATCTAACCAAACGACAGTAGGAATCTGTTCAATTGCTACGCTTGCTGATGTGCTCATGCTCACATAGTTAGTTCTACTGGCTCGAATAACAATCACATACATTTTGACAATTGTATCCTGTGAATCCAAAAGTCCTGTATAATATCCATCTTTCCCTGGAACTTGCGTTAAGATGAGTGACTGACCAATCAGAGACCAGTCTGCAATCACGGTTGCTCCCATCAATGGGGCATCGTTGTATGTATCGCGAACAAAGACTGTGATGTTTACTGCTTGTCCCTTGTACAGTGTCTGATCCTGCAGACCATCCACAATAGTTAGTTCAAGTCCAAGTCTGAGGATGTTGACTGTAACTTGTCCGGTTGCGGTAATGTAGTTGTTCAGACTCGCAGTTATTGAAATCACATATGTTGTGGCTATCAGTAGACTTCCAGTGTTCACTGAAAATGAGTAGTTCCCTGTTGGAACTCCTTCTGAAAGACTCCCTTGCAAGATTCCAAACTCAAATACTACATCAGCTCCAGAAATCAAGCTACCACTTCGGGTGTCATTGAATAATGCCCAAACTGATACTGTCTCTCCCCAATAGACATCAGCAATTTTCTGGGGAAGGATAATTTCTGTTGGAATGCTCAAGATCCTAATTGATATTGAGATGTCCGGAATGAAATAGTTAAGTTTCTGTGCGCCGACGACAAGAGTGTAAAGACCGGCATCTAATGTGCTTGTACCGAGTGTTATGTTGTATCTCCCATTTCCAATATGGACATAGCTGGAGATGTCTGGCCAAGAAATAGTCAGTATGGCATCAGGTATAGGTGTTGATGATGCATCTAGGTCGACCAGTTCAACGATTGCGTATGTTTCTTCTCCAAAATATGCCTCGGGAGGCGGGAGTTTGCTCAAATCGCCTTGTCTTGCTCGTATCTGGATTGGAATCTGAACTTCTGCAAATTGATACATACTCATATTCACTCTTATGACAAGCGCATCTGTTCCAATCAAACTGATGTCAGTACAATTAACTACAAGTTCGTATACACCCGGAGAAACCACAGCTAAGTTCCATATTGATGGAGTTGAGCTATCAGATTTGTAGATAATACTGATATTTGGCAACGCCCCTTCTATTGGGACATCATGGTCAAGATCTGTAAATGTGAGAATGACTGATACATTGTCATTGATAGGAATTGTAGACGGACTTGGTTCGTCATTTGTCAACAATGATTGAATCAATCTTATTGAGCCTGATAGGAACAACTCGGAAGTATTGCGATAGTAAGGGGCAATGGACGGATTCCAAAGTAAGCGAAGTGAAAATGTGTATTGTCCAATTCCATTCAAGTCCGCTGTGTCTACTAAAATAGTATATTGTCCAGTATCAACACCAGTACCTCTGATTACCCAGAAGTTCACATTCTCCACAAGTCCGCTAGGACTCAGACAGTCAAATTCAACTAATGCAATACCAATCCCTTGGTTGCTTCTTTCATCTTTGTAAGAAAAGGTCAGACTCATGTTGTCCCCTATCGGAGTTGCCGGAGCAGTTCCAAGATTGACAATCCCGACTCTATTCGTTACGGTCACACCGACTGATGCTCCATCATCAGTATAGTATGGAACAGTAGTAGAAGACCAGTCCACATACACAGTTACATTCCAGTTTGTGACCAAGCTCGAACTCAAGATGGCTGAGTTAATACTAATCTCATAGCTGTCCACTACGTATTGCATCATGAAGTCTGTATTTTGGAGTAAGACTCCACCACTGTAAATAGAAACCATATCTTTTGTCAGTGTGATGAGCTCATCTGTGGTGTCGTCACTGTAGATGAAAGTAAATGTCACATTGTCCATGAACCTCACCAATGATGGTGAAGTGATGATGCTGACACTTGCACTTCTTTCTACAACTCCGATTGTTAATAGAATGGATGCATCAGAATAGTATGGTGAACCCGAACTCCATTGTGCTCTAACCAAGAGGTTGGACAGGGTTCCAGGGGCTCCTATGGAAGTAGTGCTGACAGATATGTAATAAGTTCCATCTCCAGTCGTTTGAAGTGTATAGTCAGAACCCTCTACGAGACCACTCCCATCAATCGATAGTAGGATTTCTGCACCACCAATCTCACTTGCGAGTTCTAGGTCAAGATAGGAAACTGTGAAATTCACCGAGTCCAGATATGGTGCAGGTGTAGGCGCTTCAATCAAATCAAGAACCGTGGCACGTTCTCTGAGCCTGAAGGATACATAGGCATCTGCAGGGAGATAGAATGGTGCTGAGTCTGAATAACTGAATTTTATCCAGAGCAGATAGTTTCTGTCTATATCAAGAACTTGATTGTATGTTTGAACTGTGACTAGGTAATCCATCGAAGCACTACGCCACTCCGAAGTGAAGAGCCATGAGCTTCCGTTCATAATCTCAATGCTAGTCAGATATGAAACATTGCTAATTTCCAAGAGTGACAGCAGATCTCTATAATGCATAACCAAAAGAATCGATGAATTGTAAGAAATTATACCAACTGGCTCAGCTGCAAGTGTAGTGAGTCTATATTTTATGTTGAAGGCCCGCGAACCAATTTGATCAAGATAATAGAAATGTCCCGTGCTAATCTCTACAACCAGAGTATAGGAGCCAGGGCCACTATAGAATGTCGTATTCAGTTCAATGAGATATTCGCCGTTCCCCATGTATATATAATTGTAAAATGAACCGGGAATTGGCGTAGAGGAGTTGAATAGTGCAATAATTCCATCTTCAATCGGGCTTGTGATTTCTTCGGTGATATCCGTATAGGATACCGTGAAACTCACGATTTCTCCATATGAGGTTGGAGTTGGAGTCGCAAAATCAAATGATGTTTCTCTAGCGGTAACTGATACGAGTACAGTTCTTGCTGTGATATTTGCATAAAATGGAGCTCCATCCCAAGTTACACTTATTGTAAACTGCTTACTTCCAAGAGACGCTCCTAATACACTGGTATTAAATGATACATGGAAACGCTTAGTGGTAATGTTGTATGTTATACTATAGTCTGGTAGGTTTACAACAACATGCATCTTCGAATCGTTAGGAATTGAAATTGGTACTGCATCTGTCATATCATCAAAAGAGAACGAAAAGGTAGCATTGACTCCATATGGTGTGCTATCTGGTGGAATTACAGCCACGACTGTGTTTCTGGGAATGACACGTACTGATATTGTATCTGTTCGATTATCATAGAATGGTGCCACAGATTCTGACCAGTTGACATATACTATCATTGTGTAAACATCAGGAATCGCGAAAATGGTTGTGTTGAACTCTATTGTATAGTGTCCCGAAGTCCCCTCACGAATTGATATCAATGACGAATCAATTGTCAACTCGTTAAACTCGACAAAAATGAACACATTGCCAGACGAGTTGGAGACACCATTTCCACTATAAAGTTCGCCATAGAAGTACGCATAGGTCATATTCTCCAAGTATGGAGTGGGGCCGGGTGAATCTTCAAGGCTTAACCTAGACTCTTCGCCTATGATATTTACAGACGTTCTTATCATTCCATTGTAGAATTGCAGAACAGCTCCGGTCCAGTTGAAATATACAGTGAAATTGAAAATTCCTTCTTCGCCTAGCGATGTTGCTGAGAATCTTAAAATGTAGAATCCATCACCACGGATAGTGTCGTTCTCAAGAAGCGACGCAATCCACCCTGAGTCCCCATACACTGAAGCATTGATATATTGTGACAAGATGCCATCGTCATTATCAAGGTCACCGTAGTAAAGGGACACATTGACCATGCCATTATAGGTAGTTGGTTCTACAGCGGCGGCCAATCTGAACTCTGTATAATGGGTTCTTAGTGTCAAGCTCACATTGAAGTAACCAAACTGGTAATTCGCTTCTTTAGATACATTGAACATTATCAAGTAAGTACCAAGAATGTCAGTATCATAGCTAGGAAGCTCAACCCTGTATTGTGTTCCTGTCCAAATGACAGTAAGTCCATGAGCCCAATTATGATCTATATTTGCTCCCAGAATCGGTTCGTCATGTATGATATCCCAGTAGTCTACATAGAATACCGCAATATCACCAACAGGAAGATCAATTGATGTTGTTGAGGATCGAGCATAAGCATATGCAATTTGTACAAGAACCTCGAAACTGAGGGTTTTAGCTTGATAGCTCACTGCATCTGCTGTTATATTCACTTCGTGAGAGCCAAGATCCCATCCGTTGACAATCACAAGCACTTCATAGAGTCCATCACCAAGATGTTGCCAGATGATTGAGGCTCCCTCAGCTGTTATCACACCAGTAGTAATATTCACTATATTATCAGTGTCTACATAATTCAAGAGAATAGTGACATTCGTATCGTATGTTGTAGTCACTGTTGGGTAGTCATCTGAGGACAAGTATGTCAGTATTGGTCTGTATGTGAATGTTATGACCGGTGTGTGAGAATCGATATAGTCTTCTGCTGATAGGAAGTCAACGTATATGACAATGGTATACTCGCCTTCCTGGAATGTGTTTTGATCTATGACAAGTCTATACTGCCCATCACCTAGGAATGTGAAGATTTTCAAGTTGTAAAGCGAGCCGGTTTCATTCCTTGCGGTGAAGTATGATTGCGCCAATCCATTAATTGGGTTTCCATCCAGAGATGAACTGGGCTCGCTTACATTCAAGTGAACAAATATCTCAAAGTCATTGCCATTCGGGAACGTTT
Source organism: Candidatus Thorarchaeota archaeon (assembly GCA_048882965.1). Taxonomy (GTDB): domain Archaea; phylum Asgardarchaeota; class Thorarchaeia; order Thorarchaeales; family Thorarchaeaceae; genus SMTZ1-45. Next base: position 13,823 of record JBHLRC010000038.1, on the reverse strand, counting down.
CCAGATGGTCCCAGTTTATGTAAACGTGCAGTTTCCGGATTTCTAGATTGATTGAGATTGTTGCATCTGAATAGAATCTGGGTCCTGTGGTTGAATAGATAGTGAAGTTGATTGAATAGAATCCCACTGACCAGGAGCTTGTATCGAGCACAAAACTATAGCTTGCGAAGGACTGGGAGCCCGTTCCCCAGTCTACATCTATTTGACTTAAATTGCCTGAACCTATACTAGTTGATCCGCCATCAATGTCCAAGAATGAAATATCAAAACTGGTACTCGTTCCAACTAGTGTTTCAGGGCTGTAATCAATACTTACTGAGGTTCTATGCACTATCACAATTATTGTTATAGATACTGTTCCATCCTGATAGTTTGTCTTAGATAGTGATACATCAAAGACATAAGTTCCAGGACTGTATGAAGTCAAATCGATTGATAGTGTATATATTCCACTACCACCCTCTACAGGTTGGATTGGGACTAATGGTAGTATGTTCGGCGTTCCTCCCACAATACCTATCCCGGAATGGTCCAAATCATTCCATTGTATTGTAATATTCGCTTCTTCTCCCCATGGAATTTCAGCAGAGTCAGAACTCACAGCATATGCTTCTGTGTAAACCGATCGATAGTCAAATTGCACATCAATTGAGCTACTCATGAGATATGAGTCCGTTGGCGTGGCAGTGAATCTAAATGCATGCTCACCAATTGAAAGTACTGAGCTATCTATAGTTAGGAGATATGTTCCATTACCATAGTCGACAGGTAGACCTACTAGGGTACCATTGCTAGTGAAATCTGCATTTGCGATTGGCAGTTTACTAAAGGAATCTCTCACTGTCACCTTTATGGCGAAATCATCACCATAAACTGTGGGTGACGGCGGCTCATACGTGAGATATGTCTGACCCGAGAGATCCAAGAACAGAACACTTGTCGCTTCACCGTAGAACTGGTGGTCTGATGTAAGCTCGAGACGCCAACGCTGTGCTGTTCCCAAATCTGTTGTGTTCAACACTTTTCCATAGCTGCCGTCTCCATAATCATTGAGCTGAACTTCGGTTGGGGTACCACTCACTGACCAATTCATTGTTAAGGTTGCTCCACTGATGGGCTCAGAGGTCAGTGTATCCGAGAGCTCATATTCTACGTACAATCCCTCGCCAATGAGCTTAGCTGTAATCCCGTCAGAAACAGCATCTCCCGGTGCTGCAAGGCTAAGAGTTGCCCCACGTTTTACACTAAAGCTCCTGCTGAATAGCCCAACTCTGTTATTAACCTCCAAACTAGAATCACTATATCGAGCAGATGCATGCCAGATTCCTGCTGATGCTGAAGAATCAAGTGTAATGGCTGTTGACTCTGAATATCCTGCTGACTCCTCTGCACCTGCAGAGTAAAATGCAGCTGGGTCGTATTGGTTATTGAACTCGGTCTGAATCCAACCCGCTGAGCGAACAACATCTGAGATGCGTACTTCATCAATCTGCCCATCCCACTCAGCACTCCAGACTTTGTCCTTTGGCTGGTCACCATGCCCTATCCAGAATCCCTGTTCATATGAAGAGGGCAGTATCGCATCTGTCTTGGCGAGAACATTAGGATCCTGTACACCATCGACGTAGATTCTCATGAGTGAGCCATCATATGTGGCTACAATGTGGTGCCAGGCTCCACCTGTGACATCATTGGCCCCGACGAGTTGATGTGTTTCTCCTGGTAAGCTGAAGGTAGGCTTTAGAGTCAAGCCTCCTCCATAGTTGACATAGAGGGCATAGCCATCATACCATCCCTTGTGGTTCATAATTCCATAGACATGTGTATTGGGAGTAATATCATGCTGAATCCATGCCTCTAGTGTTATCTGATACCCATCAATGTTCCAGAGCGGACTATCACCACAGTCAATTAGGTCATAGTAACCATCAAGATTATTGAAGTCCTGACCAAATCCAATCTTCCCTGAAGTCTGAGTCGGCACAAATGAGCTGTTCCCTTCGCCACCTTGACCATGGTTTTGATACAGACTACTATCCCGATATTCATCTGGTGCTCCTGTTCCGCTTTCATCCAGATGCCAGACTCCCAGATACCCTGAATCCCAAACTGGTCCAGAATCATACACTATTGGTGCTATTGAATTGCCATAATACATGCTGATTACAGTGTCACTCGAATCTGAGAGTACTGGGACCTTAATCCATGCCACTAGATGAGCATGTGTCCCATTGTATGTTTGATCGAAAAGCTCAATCTCATGCGTGAGTGTTTCTTCACCAATCGCGAAGGCAATGTCTCTACCATCTGCACGGACATCTGTTCGGAGGTCCGTGTCGTATATGTCAATTAGTACAGGGAAGTCAACAAGCTCTGCAGCGATGCTGTCATGACTGATAGTAAGCTGTTTTCTATGATGATATGGTAGTGAGAACCTCTGTCCTTGAAATGTTGTAGACCCAGAATACCAAGTTGAACCTGATGGATCTGTTAACTCAAGATAAATTGTAGAACCTACAGTTCCAGAACTCCAGACTTGGAACTCGATATCTTCCCCAATCAAGAACTCGTTGGATGAGGAATAAGGTCCTCCCATTGGTCCCATCTGCGTGTCAAAAACATGGTTTCTGTCTTGGAATTGAATTTGCCACATGCCATATTCATCAATCGCTGACGCGCCAACGACCAATTTACCATCGAAACACGTCCAATCCGATGCAAATGACTTCTCTACACCTGTGGGACTCTTAACGGAGAACGGGTACCACTCCCCCTCTGGATATGAAACTTCGAATGACACCGCGTCTAGTTCTGGAGGCGGAGAAACCAACACGTTTGCAGTCCATGTTGGTACACTGCTATTGACAATTGAGAATGATGTGCCTATCGAACTCTCATTTGAATAAGTAAATGCTGAAGTCTGAACTCCTAATGAAAGAGAAACACCAATTGTTACACTAGAATCGGAACTCGTACTAAACTCATAACCTCTACTTGGGATTTTCTCCTCAGAACCAATGGAATAGAAAGAGCTTGGATCGTACTGATTATTGTACTCTGTTAATATCCAATCTAAAGGTCGTACAACATTGGAAGCTCGAATCTCATCAAATATCCCTTCGAAATGACTGTCCGCATCAAGCTGATTTCCTCCCCACAGCCAATCACCCAATGAGGCAAGTTGTGTCCATTGTGTTGGTACATTCTCAATTGCAAGAACCAATGGTGCTCCATCTAGGTAAATAATGACACTCTTTGAAGAATAATCCAATGTCACCACAAGATGATGCCATATGTTATTTGTAAATGGATTAGTTGCAAGGTTGTAATCAATACTATCTCCACCCCAAGGATAGAAGAAGAGGTCTCCATCCCCCTGAACCGTCCATTCAAAACCATCGTCTTGGAAAAGCGTTGGTGGCGGGGACGGATTCAATATAAACCGGTCACTCGTCGTCATAACACGCTGATATCCTCCATCAGAAGCATTGGCCCAATATATCCATAGTGACAAAGTGCCTGCGTATTTTATCGAATCCAAGCTGGAACTCTCAGAAACATTGATCATGTCATCGATTCCATCCAATTCAAAGCCGTTTCCGATTTGTCCTGAGACCAGATTAGAGCCGCTCATGGAGCCCAAAGTGTCACCATCATTGTTGTACTGACTGCTATCATATACTGCTTCTGTAGGACTATCATCCAAGTGCCATACCCCAACATAATTACTCCATACCGCCGCTGGACACTCTAGAGCTGACAAATCTGGATTGCCATAGTACATCGTGATTATTGTATCGACTGAAGAAGATAGGTCTGTTTTAATCCACGCGATAAGATGCGCATGTGTGCTATTGTATGTCTGGTCAAAGAATGTGATCTCGTGTGGGCACCAAGCATTTCCACTCTTGAACATGATATCATCTCCATCAGGTTGGACATCAGTTCTGAGATCGGCATCAAAGATGTCTATCAACATAGCAAAATCAGTCAGGTCTTCACTGACTTTCGTATGATCGACTACCAAATTCTTCCTATATTTGAAATCGGCAGTTTGAGCTCCAGGCTGATATTCTGATATGCGTGTTGTTTCTTCTCCGATTGAGTAGAATCCGTCTGGATCTAGCTGATTGCTGTATTCTGTTGCAATCCAATCAGGTGAGAGTGCCATATTGGCAATCCGTACTTCATCTATGTTTGCGGAGGACCAATAACCAAGAGTACCACCAACCTCACTACGGAATGCGTTTATGTAGAAAGACTCTGACTCGTCAAGACTACCATAACCTGTGATATCAATTGGTGAATTAGGATCTTCTACTCCATCAATGTATAGTCGAAGATAGTTCCCATCTCTCACCATAGAAACATGGTGCCACAAATTGTCACCGTAGGTCAGAGTCGAGGAAATGCTCTTCACTATGTTGTCGTCGTCAATATTTGCCATTAACATTCCTGGACCTGATTCTATGCTAAGGCGATACCTTTTAGCCATGAGCACAGCTCCTTTTCCAGCAAGAACTCCCATGCTCACACCGTCATACTTGAACCACAACGAGAGTGAGAAATCATTAGAACCCACATTCAACGAAGTATCATTCCCACAGTTAATGTAGTCCTGCGTATCGTCGAAATCAATGCTTCCGTCAATCTGTCCATCTACCTGATCGTCTGATTGAAGATTGTATCCCGTTCCGTGATTTGAATTACTAGTAGAATCGTGAATTGTTTCAGTTGGGGTTTCACTAAGATGCCAAACGCCCTTATAATCACCAATCCAGACACCACTTGGGTCCTCCTGATTTGTCGCTTGTGGACTGCCATAATACATCGATATTGTTGTATCCGCCGAGGAGGAAAGGTCAGTCTTGACCCAAGCAATAAGGTGAGCATGAGTAGAGTTGTAAGTCTGATTGAAGAGTTCAATTTCGTGTGGCAAAATCGTAGTGCCTAGTTTGAATATGATATCGTCCCCATCAGCTTGGACGTCAGTTCTGAGATCTGTATCAAAGATATCGATGAGCAGTGGAAAATCCGTCAGGTCTGAAGCGACTTTTGTGTGATCTATTGTGATATCTTTCCGGTAATTGAATGTAGCAGCTGCACCCAAGGTTTTCTCAATCCCAACAGAATAGAAACTTGATGGATTATCCTGGTTTCTGAACTCAGTTAGTACCCAATCTGCAGAACGAGCAACACGAGAAATTCTGACTTCATCCAACATTCCATCGAACATATCATCTGTACTCGGACTGCTTTCACCATTTAGTCGGAAATTAGCGCTGTTCTGAAGAGAACCTACACTACCTATAGTCCCCCAAGTCGAGCTCTTGTCATCTACTCCATCAACAAAAATTGTCGAAATAGTATCGCTATCCTGATCAAACACATAGACAACATGGCGCCAACCAGTATCAAGTAATGGGGTAGTCGCATCGACGCCAAATTGAGGTCCATCGGATGATATACTATATCCCGCATATCCATTGCTGTCATCGGATACAAATGCAGCATACCCTGGACTTGAAGAAGCCAAACCGTTCCGCTTGCTCACCATGAATGGTTCATAGTAATAGAAATAGTCCAAGTCAACCCAAAACTCGATAGTGAAGTCATCAGTGTTGCCAAAGTCAAGATGTCCATCTGCAGGGTCTCCCATGTTTACAGTGCCAACACCATCACGGTCAAAATAGTAGGCATTCCCTATGTGTCCTGACACTCCTTGGGTGACCAGTCCTGAAGGTGTTCCATGTGTTTGATAGTTTGTAGAATCTTCGGCATTCCCACTTGCTTCCGAAAGGTGCCATACACCCATATAATCATCATTCCACACACTAATAGGGTCCTCCTGAGACGTTGCTTGAGGATTACCATAATACATCGTAATTGTTGTATCCGCCGAGGAGGAAAGGTTAGTCTTGACCCAAGCAACAAGATGAGCATGAGTCAAGTTGTAAGTCTGATCAAAGAGTTCGAATTCATGTGGCAACATTGTTTCGCCACTTTTGAAGATGATATCATCCCCATCAGCTTGGACGTCAGTCCTGAGATCGGTGTCATAGATGTCAATTAGCAGTGGAAAATCCGTCAGGTCAGCATTCACTTTATTGTGGTCAATGACTATGTCCTTCTTGTAATCAAATTCCTGTTGTTGCGAAACAACATACTCTTCTGTACCTATGGTGTAGAAGGTTGCTGGGTCATTCTGATTGTTGTATTCTGTGGAAATCCAAGCTGCTGATCGATCAGTTATTGAAATCCGAACTTCATCGATTATGCCTAAGAACTCATATCCCGTATCTCCATTGCCATGGGTGCCAATTTCTACTGTATTTCCAAGATTATACACAATTGAATCTGTATCTCCGTTACTATCAATTTGCTGACCATCAAGATATAGAAACATTCCTGTCGGTCTTTGTACTCCAACCAGATAATGGTAGCCATTTCCAATCACATCAACACCGGATGGTGCCATGTTTATCCAGGTGACAGAAGTGTGCTTATAGAATAACACTCTTCCATCATTCCATACCCTTAATCCATAGCAATCTCCCCTACTGGCTACTTCTCCTCCAACAGGATCATCAACTTTAATCCAAGCTGAGATTGTTACCTGACTTACTTGGTCGGTGTTGCTCGGATTTGGTACCGTAACATGATCATCGTCACCTCCAAAATTGAAGGCTCCATCAATCTGGCCTACTACATTGGTAGAACCTCCCCCTCCATCATCAAAGTTCTGAGGAGTACCATCGTTGTTATTAGTTGTAGAATCCTTTACACTTCCTGGTGTTCCATCAATTGGTGCTCCATTCAGATGCCATACAGCACCGTAATAGTCGTCCCACACAACAGTCGGCTTTTCTTGGTTTTCGAGTTGAGAATTTCCATAGTACATCGTTATGGTTGTATCAGTTGATGATGAGAGATTAGTCTTGACCCAAGCAACAAGATGAGCGTGTGTCAAGTTGTATGTCTTGTCGAAAAGCTCTATCTCATGTGGAAGCGAGGTTTCACCTGTCTTGAAGATGATGTCATCCCCATCAGCTTGCACATCAGTCCTGAGGTCGGTGTCATAGATGTCAATGAGTAGTGGGAAGTCTGTGAGGTCTGCATCAACTTTTGTGTGGTCAATGACTATGTCCTTTTTGTATGTGAACTCAACAGGCTGATTAACTGTTTCTGCTCCAAGTGATGTCGTAGGCTCAGGATTCACATATAGTCTGAGAAACGCATCGTCTGCATAGACTATATTGGACTCTGTTTGGGGACTCGCCCAATAGAATACAGTGCAGAACCTATCTATGCCTTCTGCTCCTAGATTCTTTCCTGTTTCTTCAACCTCGAGATTCCCATCAAACCACATTCTTGCTTCTCCAGTAGTAGCAGAGAATTTAGCCTGCAGTTCTAACATATGCCAAGAACCTGTTGAAATTGAACTAGTTGTCCCATAACCATATGCCTCGCCAGCAATGGCATTCCATAGGTAAAATGTCATATCATCTCGAATAGTCAAACTCAGTTGATTTACCCAGCCTGATGATGTATCAACGAATTGCATTATTGTAACATGGTCAGTTGTTGAAAAAGTCGCGGGGAGGTAGAAATGAACTCTGGCTAATATATTCGTCAAGTCGCTTAGGTCCTTCCAGACCATAGCCTGAGCGGCTGCTTGAGTATCAACATCTCCTTTCGCCGAATAGACTCCGGTATTAGCCTGTTCAGTTGTTACAGAGAGTGAATCTCCGGTATCTGTATATGATCCATCCCAGGCGCTAAGGTCACCGCTCTCGAAACCATCATAGAATTGGAAGACCTTCGTGGGATTTTCCAGTGGAGTGGATACAGAAGGGTCTCCATAATACAGATAGTAGTTCTCATCAGAGGTTGAAGCAGGGATGACAGACTGAATCTTAAACCATATTTTTGTTGTTGCAGAATTCCATGAAGAATCGGAATCCAACACCCTATCTAGCTCAATCATATTTAGACCATTCCAATACACTATGCGTATATCATCACCATCAGCCTGTGATTTCTCTGCAAGAACTAAGGCTGCATGGTCAATTGTTATTGAAATGGAGTATCCCGCTGGGACGGATTCAGGGCCAGCATCAACTGTAATCTGCCTACTATAATCATATACCCCGGTAGTGCTAGTTTCACCACTGATAACATAGAATGAATCTGGGTCATTTTGATTGTTAAATTCAGTAATAATCCATCCTGAACTTCGGTAGGAGGCCGAAATTCGTACCTCATCTATGCGACCATCCCATTCTTGAATGAAACCAACTGAACCTGGATTGTTGGCAATTTGAATCGCTGATGTTCCAGTTTGGGTTGAGCCGCTATAGAGAACGTTCCCACGTTCAATACCATCAATATACAGGAGTAGTCTTCCAGTATCTGCATTTGCTACTCCCACAATATGATGCCAACTTCCATCATTCACCAAGCTAAAGGATGCAGTAACACTTTGAGTATTATCAACATAGAATGCAAGAGTTGAGCTATTTAATTTACCTAGCCAGTAGTTTCTATGACCCACATCTCCCCATTTTGCGACTATAGCATCTGAAGTGGGATCTGTATTGTTTGTCCGTATCCATGCTTCAACAAGAATGTCTGATGGAAGAGTGAGTGACGAAGAGTGAGGAGCCTCAATTCTGTCTTTAGTGGTTTCTCCATAGAACTCAGAACACCCATCGATTTTTCCTGCTTGAAGAGTAGGTTCAGAGCTAACTGAGAGTCCTACGCCATCGTTTCCGTTTGCTGTGCTATCATAGACTGTGCCAGCTGGATCCTCACTTAAATGCCACACAGCAGCAAAAGCAGTATCCCAAACACCTTCAGGATTCTCACAATTGCTTGAATAAGGATCTCCATAGTACATCGAAAAGACTGTATCAGAAGTAGATGATAGATCCATTCTTACCCACGCAACAAGATGTGCATGTGAAGAGTTATGCGATTGGTCAAACAGTTCAATTTCGTGTGGAAGTATCCATCCATCCTTAACGAACACGATGTCGTCGCCATCTGCCTGAACATTAGTCCGAAGGTCGACGTCATAAATATCAATCAGGACTGGAAATCCAGTTAAGTCTGATTCGACCTTGTTATGGTCAATTGTAAAATCCTTCTTGTACATGAATTCGATTGGAACTTCCTCTGGAGTTATGACTTCTCGTTCGATTCCTATGGAATAGAAACCAGATGGGTCTTTTTGATTGTTATACTCTGTGAGTATCCATTCCACAGTACGTGCTTCGCTAATCAATCGAAACTCGTCAATAGCACCATCAATTGGGTAAGTTGATTGTGATAATTGAAGAGTCTGAGAATTACTCAAATCACCCAATGAACTGATGCTTGTTGGAGATCCAACAATTGTGCCATTCATATAGAATCGCAAATAACCGGAAGTTGGATCCACAACAGCCACTAGGTACATCCATTGACCGAATGTTACTGACGTTACATCTGAGGGAATTACCGTTGTCCCATCTGAAAGTTCAGCCTTAATATCAGTGCCAGCTGTATTAGTTTCCATCTCATAACCAGTATCGGAGGTCATAGTCCCTCCTTTGAATATAGGCAGCTGATAATTGCCAGTACTCTGATCGATACGAACCCAGGCGCTATAGGTAAATTCATTCTCGCCAAAATCAAGATGACCATCCGCTGGATTCCCAAAATTGACATTCCCATTACTGCCATCGAATACATAGCAAGTTCCAACAACTCCTGGCTGGCTTTGAGTAACTCCACCGCTTATAGACCCTGATAAATCGAATTGCGAAGAGTCGTCAGCATTTCCTATAGATTCACTAAGATGCCAAACACCTGCATAATCAGAACGCCAGACATCGTTTGGATTTTCTTGATTTCCACTGGTTGGGTTACCGTAGTACATTGTCAGTACAGTATCATATGTGGAAGAGAGATCTGCTTTAACCCAAGCAATGAGATGCGCATGAGTGGAGTTATATTGTTGGTCGAAAAGTTCTATCTCATGAGGTAGACTCCTACCGTTTGAAATGAACATTATATCGCCGCCATCTGCCTGTACATCCGTATGTAAGTCTGTGTCAAAGATATCTATTAAAACTGGAAAACCACCAAGGTCCGATGCGACTTGATTATGATCAATCATGATGTCTTTCATATATCGGAAGTTTGTACCTTCTTCACCTACTGTTAGGAATAGTTCAGGATTTCTTTGGTTTAGGTATTGGGTTCTAATCCATCCATCTGATCGAGCAATGTTAGAAATGCGGACCTCATCGACAATCCCATCGAAGTATGATGTAGCTCCAGCTGTGTCCGATCTTCGACCTATTCTAACTGGTCGGTTCGGATTGTTGACCGATGTGGGAAGTCCACTTGTCACTTCTCCCACAAGTTCACCATTCAAGTAGAATCTTGCGAAAGTCGAGGGACAAAACACTCCTACAACCTGATACCATTGGCCAGTATCAATACGTTCGTATCCAACTAAGTCCATATTAACTCCGTCAGGACTCCATCGAAACATAACCCATCCTGCTGGACTGATACTGGGGTCATTATCAAAACTTAGATCCCATCCTCGGTAGTTTGACTCCCCAGATTTGACAACTAGATAATCATTATCAACATAGTCTGCATAAAACCATGCTTCAACCGTAAATGCACTAGACATCTGAAGCTCGGATGGATTACCAAAGTCGAGATAATCATCAGTGCCATCGAAATCAATACCAGATCCGATGAAACCATCCACCAAATCAGTCGATGTCATACTTCCATAAGACGTACCACTACTACTGGGGACTGCCACATCAATAATTTGTGGGTAATGAGGTAGGTTGTCTGCATAGGTCGAGCTCCATTGGGGTTGTGCAGGATTTTCATTGAGATGCCAAACTGCAGAATAATCGGAATCCCAAATGTCCTCTGAATTCTCCTGATTTCCTAAATCGTCATCGCCATAGACCATGACAATTGTTGTGTCTTGAACAGATGAAAGATATGGCACTTTCACCCACGCAGACAGATGAGCATGAGTTCCATTTCCTTGCTTGTCAAAGACATCTATCTCATGAGGAATAACTTGACCATTAAAGAGGAATGCGATGTCATCACCATCTGGCTGTACATCCAAGTGAAGGTCTGCATCCCAAATATCTACGAGAACTGGAAAGTCTTGTAAATCTGAAACGACCTTTGTGTGGTCTATTACTATGTTTTTATTATATCTAAAACTTGGAATCACATCACTAAAGGCTGGTGCTGTGAAATCTACGAATAGCTGTGCCAATTCTCCCTGTTGAAATCCCCCTGCTGATCCCTTGAATTGGTTGTAGTAATACAATCCACTTGAATATGCATAATCAATCATTATGCAGATATAGTTCCCCACTTGCCAACCTGGTCTAGAAACTACTTCTTCAATGAGGGCTGACAGGTCTGGTGTCTGGTACCTACCAGGACCTGATATTGTTGGATTCCAGAAGATGCTGGTGTTCACCCAGTCATATCTATCTGGAAGTAATGGGTATCCACTTGTAAATGCTGCGACATCGTCCTCATCTGCTACATAAATTCGCATTGCTGGATTTCCCACAGACCCGCTGGGTGATCCAATTTCAAGAATAGTAGATGTGATTGCAGAACCTTGTGGGACATACAGTGGAAACTGAAGTCCGACCTGATATGCAAACGCACTGCTCCAGTCTGCACCATCAATACCCACATCTAGCACCCCATCGTCTGAGTATCCATTAAGATCCACGCCTCCAGACCCCCCGTTCGAGTCGAGTGCGCTATAGCAGTCTCTGTTATATCCCTTAGGAACATATGGACTAACACTGCCTTCAGTTGAACCAGTCACACGTGCTCCGTTTGCGAGGAGATCAATCTGCTCAGGAAACGGACGTACAAGAAGTCTTAGTTCTGGCTCATCGATGTACACCTCATGATCTGCGGTACTGGGATTGCCATTGATATCTGTCCCAAGTCCTATATTGAAAAGTAACGCATTCGTTGCTGGCGAAGACTCAAAGTACGATGAAGGAACAGTGGCACTAGCTTGAAGCCATGTGTCCATAGGCGTACCCGGTTCAAACACGTGGTACTTGGAAACATAGCCCTCAAGACTAGTTGAGATAAACAACTCATCATTCAAAGTAGAGGTGCTTGAAACGTAGTATCGGAAGGTAATTTCCGCTGAGTAGACACTCCTCCAAGGCATGGGGATTTGTTGACTCATATAGAATCCGTTAGTGGGATTGACGGTTGCCCCGCTATCTAAGTTGCCATCGAATCTCCAACCTGAGCTTGCGTCATACCCTGCTCCAGCTACACGATTGATTTCAAAATAACCATGCTGGGGATGCTGGGTTCCGCTTGGAATCGCATCATTCTTCACAAATGTCCAAGCATCTGGAATGAAGAATGGATCGGAATTATAATCCGGACGATCCGTAAGAAGCCAATGTTCCTCATGATACGCATCGAGTTTTTGATTGACAAGCACATCATCGACCCACATCGAGAGATGGTCAAGCTGCGCTTCTAACTGGTCGGAGCTCCAACCAAGAGGGGGATCAATCCCGATGTATGCGCTATGCGTTGAGTCAATCACAGATGTACCACTTGACAAAGACCTGCCCTGGAAATCAACAGGTCTTGCTGCTCCTGTACCTTCATTTCCATCTTGCCAGTCACTAAGGATGAAATCATCTTCATTAGATGCGGCTCTCTTTGAAACTACGGTGTCGCCTTCAGAAGCAGGTCCAAAAGCTAATGGAGTTAAAAAGATGAATACTATTACCACTGTTAATCCTACTTTTTTCATCTAGTATCTGCTCCCAAAGTTAACCACAGGAAATGATTAACTAACTAACTAATGAAAAATAAGACAATCTAGTATATTCTAATACAATTTTTCAAAACACTGGTTACTTTATCGAATGGATGTAATTTAAATGGTAGACTACCCCAAACTATTCTAGAAGAAACTCAATCCTATCTTCTGAGATCAACTTGTTTATTGCGGGGGGATTCAACAGTTCGATATCGTTTCTCCGTTTTGAGATGAGTCTAATGGTGTCAGAAACCAACAAAGAACCAAGAGAAGCACATGAGAGAAGACCAGTTACATCAAGACGTTTGAGTGGGTTCTCGATGATATTAAATTCCTCTAATTTAACACATTTTGAAATAGGTGACACATCCAAACTCATGAAACGATTGTTTTGCAAATTTAATGATACTAGGTTAATGCACTCTGCTAGTGCTGTGAGATCGACTCTAAGGAGTTGGTTAGAACTTAAATCAAGGTTCTCTAACATTGTACAATACATAAGTGGTTCCAAATTTAGGATCTGTAAATTGTTGTTATTTATGAGTACACTTCGAATTTTGGGACTAAATGCTAACACTGTTAGATCTATGGTCATCAACTGATTTTCGCTTAGAATGAGTTCTTCAAGGTTTTCAAGAGCATCAAGTTCTGTAAGATCTAGAGCCACGATTGAACTTCTAGAGAGGTCCACTACCGTTGAATGGGAAGCAATTGGAATCTTCTTATTTGTTCCATCTGAAAGGGTGGCATTGATCTCTATCACAGCGAACACTCTTGATTAGTGATATGTTACACGAATGATGATACTATCCCGCATTTCAATATATGGCGCTTCACCCCAAGTATGTGAGTAGGTCGAAATTTCGTATTAACTCCCTTCATGTTGTTTTTAAATACCCTGTAGAACCTCTGTTTTCTCTTAGATAGTGATAAAAGAAAACTTTTAATATATAAAAATAGTAATTAA
>JBHLRC010000037.1:0-24732 GCA_048882965.1 Candidatus Thorarchaeota archaeon | reverse complement strand
TAAGCATGGTTCTACGTAATGCGTTTGCAAACGCAACATCCACTCCTTCCACAAGGAAGTGAACGATGTTGTCCTTTTTGTGGATTATTGTGATTTCCATTGACTCACCTGACCGTTACTTTCAGTCTATACCCAAAAGACATGCAATCCCGGACGGACTCGCCATGCGACCAGCATAGGTCAGACGGCTCTCTCGCCCATGTCCTGGGTGTCTTCGCCTGTTTTCTCTAACCATAAAAGGCTTGTCCTAAGGCGAGCAATTTCAGTAGTAATGAAGCGAGTATGCGAATATGTGTTTATGCAGCTACTTGAACTAAATCTTTGAGCCCATTCACAATCAGCTTGTAACCAGTAAGACGTTGTTTGGGGTCAATTGCCACCATTCCAACAGTAGGAACGCCAAGCAAGTCCTGGACTGATTCAGGCCTCATTGATCCTGGAATGTCCTGTTTGTTAGCAACAGCGATGACTTTCACACCATTGAGATGGCTTTTGTATTTCTCAAGCAACTGACGAGTTTTGAGAACAGCTTTTGGATTACTCTCTGTAACGACTACAACCATCTTGCTACCTCTCATGAAATCAGGCCATAAAAATTCGAAATGAGACTGACCGCCCATCTCAATTAGAGACACCTTAGTGCTGCTGTCGACTGTTATTGTTCCGCAACTCATACCTGCGGTTGGTTGATAGTTTGTTTCTAACTTTGAAGGCCTATCAGTAAGGAGTTTGATCAGGGTGGACTTACCCGCGTATCCGGATCCCATGAGGGCGACCTTAACATATTGTGTCATCAGAGTTAACTCCAGGTAAAACCTGTCTGGATAATGTATAGGTTGCTGTATTTCGGGTGTAATACTCACTCTTGGAAAAATGCCCTCTCTGAGGCACTACTTAAGGCTGATGAAAAAGCCCTATATGATATGATAAAAGGCGCGCGATAGAAGAGCTTAAACGGTAGACCGAATTTGCTTGCCCGGAGCTGATATAATGTCCTACAAGGGTCCAGAAATAGTAACAATTGAGGACGGGGCCCTAGACAAACTTGGGACATTGATGAAAGACTATTCTAATCCCATATGCGTGACTGATAATCTGATTCACTCAGAGTATTCAGAGATACTTGAGGATGCAATTGGTATGCCTTGTAGGTGGATAATGGCTTCATCCTATCGAGCTAAAAACAACACAATATTCAGGAATGTCGATATTGTTCTTGGATTTGGTGGTGGTGCTAGCTTAGATGTAGCAAAGCTAATCTCTCGGGATACTGGTATTAATTGGATATCAGTACCTACCGCAGCATCCCATGATGGTATTGCAAGTGAAGTAGCATCTGTAAGTCATAATGGCTACAAGTACTCGGAGAAGTGTAAGGGACCACTTGCTGTGATTGCTGACACCGCAATCATCTCAAAAGCACCAACCAGACTGCGACTCGCAGGTCTAGGAGACATAATATGTAAGACAGCAAGCTTGGCTGAGTGGAAGCTTGCCCATGAGGCGATGAACGAGCCATTTGACGTAGAAGTCTTTTCATTGGTGATGAATGCGCTCAAAGCGGTTCTAGCAAATGATAGTCTTGAAACTCTAATCAGTGCTGAGATTGATGCTGGGCGTGCAATGAGTATCTTCGGTAGTTCGCGGCCATGTTCGGGAACTGAACACGCAATATCTCATGCGATGGATAGGACTTCTACAGAACTACATGGGCTACAGGTTGCATTTGCAACTCCTTTATGTCTACAATATCTTAGTGAAACAGGTTGTTCAGATTACAAACCAGGTGAAGTCTTGAGTTACATGCAGGATAGACAGATGCCTACGAAGCTGAAAGAGATGAAATTCAGTCAAGATCAGTTTGTTGATAGCATCAATCAAGGTTTGAAGATAATGAAGAAGAGGAATAGGTATTCAGTCTTAAACCATCTAGAAGTGGATGATGACTCTCTCAGAAGAGTCATGAATGAATTGGGATACTAGAGTATCAAGACACTTCGACAATTTTAAAAGAACTTAGACTGTCGGCGCAGGAGAGCTTGTCCTTCAAGGAACAGGCTGAATATGCATATACCGATGAAGAACTGAACTGAGGTAGAAAATAATGCCAAAGCCAAGTTTTGTAGAATGGGAGCCAACCGAGGAACTTCAGAAGAAGGCTCTTGAGGCTCTAGAAATAGCCAAGGACACAGGACGTATCAAGAAAGGTATCAACGAGGCCACAAAGAGCATTGAACGTGGAATAGCACGATTAGTGATTGTTGCTGAAGACGTTGAACCACAAGAGGTGATCATGTACTTACCTGGTCTTTGTGATGACAAAAAAGCTCCTTACATCTTCGTGAAAAGCAAGGCAGACCTTGGAAACGCCGCAGGAATCGAACGACCTACTGCAGCCGTTGCAATCATTGTTGATGGGAAGGCAAAGGAACTTGTTGACGATCTCATAGAGAAAATCAACGGCCTTCGTAAGTAAAATCCGGGTGATGGCCGATAATGAGCAAAGAAGAAGAAGCAACTCCTTCAATCCCTGCAGAAGTCATCCAACTTCTTGGGAGGACTGGAGTTACTGGAGAAATCACACAAGTCCGTGTGAAAATTCTCGATGGTAGGGACAAAGGAAGAGTCCTAACTCGTAATGTGAAAGGGCCTATTAGAATGGGAGACATCCTGATTCTGAGAGAAACTGAGCGTGAAGCCCGTAAGATGAGGAGGCGCTAGTCATTGGTGGGAACACAGAAATGCTCGTTCTGTGGAAAGGACATCGAGCCGGGGACTGGTTCAGCTTTTGTACAAACCAAAGATGGTACAGTACTTTGGTTCTGTTCCAATAAGTGCAAAGCCAGTAGACTCAAACGCCGGATGAAACCACGAGACACCAAGTGGACTGAAGGTTATGAAAAGGGCGGTAAGATTTCACGCTAAAACTGTCTAAAAACCTGGAACCAAAGGTGGTACAAGCCACCTTAGGTTTCATCTATGCTTTTTCTACTTCTTCCTTTACAAAATCAAAAATCACAGACGCTAATGCTGTGATCTCTTCTTTGGTGATACCCTTCGCATCTTTTTCAAGAAGTCCAATGAGTGATTCAAGAACACTGTCAGAAGTATCCTTGTTCTCAATTGCGTTCTTAACAACAGTACGAATCTCCATTGTATAATCAGCATCACCCGAGATGTACTGGTCAATGTATGCTCTAGCCTTATCTTCAGCATCAGAAGATTCTTCGAGACCTCCCTCGGTAGTCCAAAGTTCAATCTCTTTCGATGCGGTTTCAGGGGCATCAGAAGCATGTGCAATATTGACTCCAGCCCAGATACCATATTTACCTCTAAGTGAGGATGGATCAGCTTTCTGGACAAAAGTTGCACCAAGTGCATCACGGACTCCTTGGATCACGTCATCAGCTTCGAAGATCATAGCTAACACCGGAGCTGAAGAGATGAAGTCAACTAGCCACGAGAAGAAAGGTTTCTCTCTATGGACTGCATAATGTAGCTTAGCTAGTGACTCTGGTACCTTCATCTCACGAAATGCTGTAATTTTGTAGCCCCTGTCCATCAACGCTTTCAGAACTAGTGCGCTGACTCTACGTCTGGCTGTGCCATCTGGTTTGATTATTACAAATGAGCGTTCCAAATTGTTTCACCTGTTGCTCTGATGATACAAAATTGCTGTATCTACGACTCTCGCGGACAAAGGGGGGGAATATAACACATTTCATTTGACACTCTTTGGCAAAAGCGACAGTTTCATAACTGTAACCAATAGTCACACTGCCAATTCTTTGTGAGGCGCCAGTCATGACTGATAATGCCAAGTTACGTTCACCAATCGTCACAGTCTTGGGACATATAGATCATGGAAAGACCTCGTTACTTGACAAAATGAGAGGGACTGGAGTTCAAGATAGAGAGGCTGCAGGCATTACTCAGCATATAGGTGCTTCATTCTTTCCTACTGAGACAATACTCTCAATCTGTGGTGATCTTTTAAAATCAGTCAATACCGAATTGACTATTGATGGGCTTCTCTTTATTGATACACCAGGACATGAGGCTTATCTGAATCTCAGGCGACGCGGGGGTGCAATTGCAGATATTGCAATACTTGTTGTTGACATAAATGAAGGCCCTCTAACTCAATCCTATGAGTCACTCAAGATTTTACGTTCTGGAAAAACACCATTTCTGGTAGCAGCCAACAAACTAGACAAGGTTCCGGGCTGGAGAGAAAAGCCGGACATGACCCTCATCCAAGCAATTACGGCTCAAGGTCAATCAACTCAGAATGAAATTGATAGACGACTCTATGAGATTGTGGGAGCTCTCTCAGCCAATGGTATACTATCAGAGAGGTTCGATAGAGTAAAGGACTTTCAAAAAAATGTAGCAATTGTACCAACTAGTGCAAAGACAGGGGACGGAATTCCGGAACTTTTGATGGTCCTCTCTGGTCTGACTCAGCAGTTCATGAAGGACCGACTCCGCATTTCTGAGGGACCTGCAAAAGGAGCCATTCTAGAGGTTCGTGAGGAAACAGGTCTGGGAACCACACTGGACACCATAATCTATGATGGAGTACTAAAGAAGACTGATACCGTTGTTGTTGGTGGACTTGATGGTGTCATCGTAGCCAAAATTCGAGCGTTGCTACAACCAAAACCTTTGGACGAGATAAGAGACCCGAAAGAAAAATTCACTCATGTAGAGGAAGTGCATGCTGCAGCTGGTGTTAAAATAGTTTCACCAGATATTGAAGGAGCGGTAGCTGGTGCTCCGGTTTATGCGGTAGCGAGCTCCAAAGACCTTGAAGAGATGAAAGCAAAGGTTCGAGAAGAGGTTGGGTCGATAAGGATTCAGACAGACAAATCAGGTATTGTCTTGAAGACTGACACACTGGGTTCGCTCGAGGCAGTGACTCAGTTCCTTCAGGAACGAAATGTAACTGTTAGAGCTGCAGATGTCGGAAATATTGTCAAACGAGATGTAATTGAAGCAACTGCTGCTGGCGATACTGATCCATTAAATGCTGTAATTCTCGGATTTAATGTAAAGTTTGCTCCAGATATTGAGGAACTTGCAGCTGAATTTGGTGTAGAGGTGTTCTTGAATGAGGTGATCTACAGACTATATGACGAGTACAATGCTTGGATTATGGTAAAACGAGAACAAGCAAAGGCTGAATCTCTTGGTTCAATCATACGACCTGGAAAGATAGAGATAATTCCTCAGTATATCTTTAGACAGAACAAACCTGCAGTGGTTGGGGTAAAAGTTCATGGCATCATCAAACCACGAACGGGACTCATGACCTCTACAGGCAAGCGTGTGGGGACAATTCTGCAAATTCAGGATAGAAGTGTCAATATTGATGAGGCCACAGACGGCATGGAAGTGGCGGTTTCGATAAGGGGCCCAACTGTCGGACGCCAGATCAAAGATGATGATGTGCTCTATGTGGATATCCCAGACGCTCAGATTCTTGCAATCAGAAAGAAGTTCATGGATGATTTGACTCAGCCGGAACTTGATGTCTATGATGAGATTGTGCAAATCAAACGGGATGCTGGCCGGTTAGTGTAGTTTGAGTGTAGCATATCAATATCTTTATTCTATTGCTAAATAGCGACACGTTATGACAAAGATGATCGTAACTGGCGCTCTTGGTAATGTTGGTGCGAATGTTATCAGAGAACTCCAAATGACTGATACTGATATACTAGCAATTGATCTCAAAACCAAACAGAATTTGAAGACCTATAATGACCTTCGAAAGTCAAGTGAATTCAGTGTTAGATGGTTGGATTTAACGAATTCCGAAGGTGTCAAAGAAGTTCTCTTTGATTTTGAACCTGATGTGATAATCCATGTGGCTGCTATCCTCCCTCCACTGGCTTATGTCAACCCAAAACTTGCTAGAAATGTGAATGTAAATGCCACCAAATTCCTAATCGATACTGCCATGCAACTCAAAAAGATGCCAAAGTTTGTCTTTACATCTAGTTATTCGGTTCATGGTCCATTTTCTCCTGAAGAGAATGCACCTCTCTTAACTGGAGATACTCCTGTTTCTCCTCAGGACAATTATGGCAAGTATAAAGTTGAATGCGAAGAGATGGTCCAAAAAAGTAAGCTTTCTTGGGTTATAGTGAGATTGTGTGCAGTTCTGAATTATCTTCCAGCAAATATGAAAATGGATGATTCATTAATGAAGTTGACCTTCTCTACGCCTCTCAAGAGAAAAACACACGCAATAGATTCGAGGGATGTGGGATTAGCTTTGGTAAATGCAGCTCTTCGTGATGTATCAAACAGGATATTCGATATTGGGGGTGACGATAGCTGGAAATTGACTGGTACCACTCTAATGTCAAATGCATTATCAATTAATGGCTTGGGAATGCTACCCGAAGAAGCATTCAGAAATCCAGATCCTGAGAGAAAAGAAGACTGGTATTATGAGTATTGGGTCGATACCGAGGAATCACAGAAAGAACTTGAATACCAAAGATACAGTTATTCGAATCACTTGATAGATGCTAAGAAAGAAGCTGGATTGTCGAGATATCTTATCAGACTCGTATCACCTTTCGCCCGTAGAATTTTGATCAATAAGTCGCCTTATTCTAATCGGAGTAACGGATATGATACTGGCACTGCATGGGAGCATATTGTGAAAATATTTGGAATTGATGAAGAAGCAATCTAGGATGCTGGAGCGTTTAGCTAACTAAACGTTTTTAGGTAATTCAGGAAAAGGGGTCATTGCAGCGGGCAGGACGGGCCGTTTGCCGCGGTCGAGACCACATGGCACCAGTGGCGTCAGTAACCCCGTGGAGAATGAAACCCAACTGCGGGGAGTTTCGCTGTGGGACTGTGATTGGCAGTCTCTGGAGTCTGTCACGGACATAATAACATTCGTAGGTTTGTTGCGATTGTCTTAGACTTCCGAAACGGGTCAGGCCCTGGCGGGAACAGCCCTAAGGATGAGTGGTGGAGCCCCAGAGGTAGCTGCCTTGAGAAACACAACGAGCTAACTCACTGCGGGAAGGACATTCGATACATCGGGAGCCGCTGCACCTTCTATTTTTGGAATTTCAGGAAATGGTAGTCTACGGTAATGTTTAAGAGAAAAATCCAGTCCGCAAAGAAACAAGCTGAGGTTTCCGAGCCTGGTACGGAGCCAGCCTGCTATTCGCTCATGCGTGCCGCAGGCGGGCTGATAGTTGGTGTGCCTAGCACGCGAGGGTTCAAACGAAACTATGAGTTCCATTGTTTCTGGATCTCCCTCCCTCAGCGCCAATTTCTCTTTAATCAGTAATGTGTAAGCGAGTGTCGCAGAAGGGGCACTTGATTATATCCACGTCAACTGGCATAGCATTAACATATTGGAATTGATTCCCGCAGTTTGGGCAACCGAAGATTTCAGAATCACTCGTCTTCTGAGCAGGGAGTGCATGTTTTCTCATAGAGTCTAAGATTCGATCATCTTCTGAGATGTCAGTAGGAGCAATATTCCTACCTTGTGCCCAACGATAGGTCGCATAAAGTCCAAAAATTACCATGGGAGTATAGAAGAACATATAGATGTAGATCAGTTCAGGCGGCATCAACATGGTTGCTCCAATCACACCAATCGGACCCAAGATGAGAAGCAGGCCAAAGAGGAGCCATTTCCAGATTGAAGAGCCAGAACTCTGTTGGTATGGATCATAGTAGTCTTCATCACTCATGATTTCTGAACTCCGTTGATAATTGGGTGTTAAGCACTTCTAACCTCTTCCATCGAATCTTAATCATCATGTAGGTACTGCTCTCTCTCCCTTCGTTTCGCATTCTTTCTAGCCCATTTTCTTATTCGTTTTGCAGCCCACCAGGCAATTGGCATTAGAATAAGGCTAACAATCAATGCTACAACAAGAACGATGAAAAGAAAATCAGATCTCTCCCAGATCTCTAACGGTGTTAAGAATATAGGTGTTAAGAACAGAGCTACTACAAATATGGCCAGGCAAGTACGAAAATAAGATGGAGATTCCTCAGATTCGAAATGGTCTTCTTCCATTGGCAACACTGAGTATTTTGTAGCCAATCATCCTAATGTATACTTTGAGATAGCTGTCAAAACTTTGAAAAATAGAGAAGGAACACGGGCCACACGGGCCCGGTTCTTTGAAAATACTATTTCTTAGTGACTTTCTGGACAATACCAACAGCTACTGTCATTCCCATGTCACGTACGGCAAACCTACCGAGCTGTGGGAATTCCTTGTAGCTCTCAATGACCATAGGCTTTAGAGGAACAAGTTTGGCAATCATAGACTCGCCTTTCTTGACAAAGTCGGGGTTCTCTTCAACGACCTGGCCACTGCGCTGATCAAGCTTCTGGAGGATCTGGTCGAACCTGCAGGCAACTTGAGCAGTGTGAGCATGAATAACCGGTGTATAACCAACTGTTATTGCACTTGGGTGCTGAATGACCATTACCTGACCGGTGTAGTCTGCAGCCACTGTCGGTGGTTTGTCAGTTGGACCAGCAACGTCACCACGACCGAGATCTTTCCTCTCGACACCTCGAACGTTGAAACCGATGTTGTCACCGGGTACTGCCTCGGGCATCTCCTCATGGTGCATCTCGATAGACTTGACTTCTCCAGTCTTGTTGGGTGGCATGAATGTGATTTTCATTCCTGTCTTCATGATACCAGTTTCAACACGACCAACTGGAACTGTACCAACGCCTTTGATTGAGTAGACGTCATTAATTGGCACACGCAATGGTTTGTCGGTTGGTTTTGGTGGAAGCACAACTTGGTCTAGCGCCTCAAGAAGTGAGGGACCATCATACCATGGTGTAAGGTCAGGAGTCTTCTCCTTAAGGTTAGCAGCGTCTAGAGCTGAAGTTGGAATGAATGGTACATTCTCTGGCTTGTAGCCAATGCTCTGTAGGAAACCACCTACTTCTTCCTTGACCTCTTTGTATCTGTCCTCGCTGTACTTGACGCTATCATCATCCATTTTGTTGACACAGACAATCAAGCTTGGTACACCAAGAGTCATGGCAAGATATGCATGCTCCTTGGTCTGACCACCGGGACCAACACCAGCTTCGAATTCTCCTCGCTTTGCAGACACAACAAGAAGACCAACGTCAGCCTGTGAGGCTCCAGTGATCATGTTCTTGATGAAGTCCTTGTGGCCAGGAGCGTCAATGATGGTGTAATAGTACTTGTCAGTGAGGAACTTGAAGAAGGCGATGTCAATAGTGAGACCTCGCTCACGCTCCTCTTTCAGACGGTCCAGCGCAAAAGCCCATGCCCAGCTGGGCCGCCCAAGTTTCTCTGCTTCGGCCTTATGCTGTTGGAAAGTACGCTCGTCAACAGCGCCTGTTTCATATAGGAGTCGGCCTGTCATGGTGGACTTGCCATGGTCGACGTGACCAATGACCACCAGATTCAGGTGCTCCTTATCTTTCTTGGACAAGGCATAATTCTCCTTATTCTGTTTTAGTCGGTCCCCTAAGGTAGGAACCTGCTTGGCTCTCACCTTGAGAGATGCTTTTAATCGTTTCGACAAGGTCAGTTATCCAAGGGAGAAAAGTGCCTTCTGGACTGCTTAAATCTGCGGATAGTTTTACTAGAAGTTACTATCTGGTGAGATCAGGTATCGAGTCTGGTTTGTCATTCAAACCTTGGAGGTTCTTTAAAGGAATCCAACCCTCTTCTCCAAGAGTGGTCCGGACCCAAGCCCATCCACTCTCCTCAACGAGAACTATCACTTCTTGGCCTTTATCAATTGTGAGTTCTCGTGCGTTGTAATCACAAAGAAACTGGAATTTTCCTGACTCTGAAGTGGACTGGAGGTACACCTTAGGTACCCAGCCATGAATCCCAGCATTGTTACGAGCCCAGAGCCATCCTTCCCACTCGGTCTCACGTTCCTGCCCTTCGATGGTTTCCCCCTTCTTGGCTATTAATGGAACGTTGAACTCGCTCTTGTGTTCCTTAATTACTTTCAAAATCCTCATCTGTTTCATCCGCCTATTGGACCAGTCCTGTGATCCAATCATGAATCATATTCCAGTCTCGAAAGTCTAGTTTCTCGGGCAGCTCCTCACCGGGAGGCATCTGGCTCTTTACAATGTTCTTCACCAGAGCCCGAACAACGAGATTGTACTTCTTGAACTCGAAGACTCCTCCAATCAGGGCTGTTGATATCGGAAAAAGTCCTGGATATTTCTCAGGCATACTGTCCAGATACTCAGCCTGCGCCTCTGCAACTTTGTCTGGATTGCCGGCATATCCACTCACGACAAAAAGCGCCACTTTTGTCTTGGTAAGTGAGTCCAACTTCTCCTCGATAAACTCTAACGGTTGTTTTGTCCATTGTCCCATTCGGATACCGCTCCCAATTATTACCAGGTCATATCCTTCAGGGTTAGGAAAAGGAGTTCCCTTCTCAAGATTAACAACATCTACTTGGACTCCTAATTCCCTAGCTGTCTTGCTCATATCTTGGACCACTTCTGCTGTGGATCCATATCGTGTTCCATAGACGATCAGGATTTTGTTCATCATAATCAATCACAAGATACGGTATATTTACTCACAAAATGGTTTCGACGTGGCGGTTTATGAAGAAAATCCGCGGATGATTTTACTAGAAGTTCATTGCTGATCCGAAGTAAAGACGTATGCTATATTGGCACCTGCTTGAACGGCCTGGAGACTTCCAGGAGTACCAAGAATGTCACCACAGGGATATGCCCAGATGTATCCATCAACAGGACACTCTACCCGCTCTAGGACATCGCCCCAGAGGTCATAGATTTCAGCAAACACTTCACCTTTCTTCATGAAGTCACCAGGGGTCTTCAGAAATCGGACGAGACCTCCTCGATTTGCTCGTACAATTCCATGAGCTATACAGGTCCCAGGTATGATTGGAATTCCCTTCTGAGGTTCGATTTCTCCATCTATCATGTCAAAGTTTTTCATGATATTAAGTACTCCTCGAATTCCAACAGTAGTAGATGGTTCAGAGATCCAACGACCATCAATGAATTCGATGAGGATATCTGGCACACCGTTCTTCACTGCAAGATTGGCAAGTGTGTCTGGAGCGTCATCAGCTATTGGGATATTTTCAACAACATTGGTCACTCCAAAGGCTTTGGCCATCTTCTCAAGTTTATCCTTCGTCTTTGGGTTACCAATATTAATTTCAGTAAAGAAGAGTGAGTCTGGTCGTACATTGGTGTGCATATTGAGGACCATGTCGGCTTTACTCCAGGCTTCCTGCCAGAGTATGTACGCCAATCGTTCAGTTGCTGTGCCATTTGGTTTGTCAGCTGTTAGAGGACTAGCACTGCCGCCCCCACCTAAGTCCTGATTGTCAATCCAGGACAAATATTGATGATGCATGAAGGCCAGGGGATTCTCGACAGGAATTCCGATTATCGCTCCTCGAAGGTTCTTTGGATTCACTTTTTCCCTCATAATTTTATGAATGACCTCAATGCCTTGAATTTCAATACCATGTTGTGTAGATACCATTAGCATGGTTGGTCCATCGTTAGCTCCATTCATTACAAGGACCGGAATGTCAATACTGGTTGTCGTATTCAGTTCAATTCCCTTGATGATTCCTTTCTGAAGTTCTCCTTTTTTTGCTATAGCAGTACCTACTTTGAGTTCCTTAGACATAATGCAGACCTCTCTCGGAAACAAACCTTATACTATGTCATATTCTTTTTGGGAGATTCAGGATTTAGAATAATGAATAATAGAATTAGGAAAACCAGAATTGATAGTAAATAGAAACTTTGGATTCCATAAGACAGAACAGGATCAATGACAATTGAAAACACTCGGATTAGGTACTCAAAAGCTGTGAGAATCAACAAGATGGTACCAAAGACGAGGATGAGAGTTTTTACGACATCCCTTCGACTCATTTATCTCACATCATAGTGAAGAGCAGCGCTCCTTATAGAGGATTTTCATTGGCATTTCGACGAGTATGAGTCATCTGAGCTATGACAACACCGATTATGGTTATAGCGCCTCCAAGAACTTGGAGATATGTCACTGTTTCACTTAGGACAAGAATTGACATCAGAACTCCCCAAACTGCAATCAGATTCAACATAATTTGGACCAACGAGGCTTCTATTTCCTTCATTGATTCGTAGTAAAGAACGAAAGCTATCACAGTATTCACAATTGCGACCCACAATACAATCAACCAGGTTTCTAAACTCATGGTCAGCAAGACTGTGATGTCATCCAGGAAAGCCGCCGAGATCCAAATCAAGGGAACTGCAAATAGCATACTATAGAACGATGTTGACACTGCGTCAATAGACTTTATAGAAATCTTACCTGCAATTCCATTGACTGCAAAGAAGAATGTAGATACAATGACAAGGAGGTCTCCTAGAACTCGCCAGAAATCAACAGTGGCTGGTTCAGGACTATTGTTCATGACAATGAGCATGGCACCAATTGTCGCAAGAATTACGCCAACCACTTTCTCAACAGTGATTTTCTCGTTTAACACAGGAAAGGCCAGTAAAACTGCAAAGATTGGTGTCAAATTCAATAAAAGAAGAGCATCGCTTGCAGTGGTAATTTCGAGACCTATGTACTGTAGAGTCTGAGAGATGAAAGGCCCACTCAGTCCTGTAACCAAGAGTATCTTCCAGTTAAGCTTCACATCATTGACCGTCTTTCTTTTCCTGTACTGGAGGGTCATTACTAGAAGGAATGGACAGGCTATAGTGTATCTTAGACCCACAAAGACTATGGGACCTAATTCTGAAAAGGCTATTTTCGCAAATATCAGAGATGAGGCCCACAAGAATGTAACAATGATGATGGCCAGATAAGCCAAAGAAGCCCTGTTCATTCTTTGCGCCTCTATCCTCTTTTGAAAACACAACCTTCTGATAAGCTGAACTGAAAAGGTGGAAAATAGAGAATCTGCACACGGCAATCTCGTGTAAGTAAAATTGCTGGATTATCTTGCAGAACGAGCTACTCGCTCACGTTCTTCCTTCCTAGCGATGGCAAAGCTACCAGGGTCATTTTTGTATGCGAGAAGAAGCTCATCTACTAAGCACTCTTCGATGGATTTAGCGTTCTTGTGTGCTGAACGGACAGCTCCAACTGAGAGATACCTTAGGGCTAGGTCAATTCTCCTCTGTGGTGAAACATCTACAGAACGAGGATAGGCCATACCACCGTAAGAAATTCGTGTTGTTTCCTCAGCAGGGGCCGCATTCTCGATTGCTGTGACAAGAACTTGAACTGGATTTAGGCCAGTTCTGTAGTTGATGATCTCGAAAGCACGTTTGAGTGTAGAGATTGCTCGTAGCTTTTTACCAGCACCTCTCCCAGTCCGTGTCTTTTTGTCCTTCCTACGACCAGCGTTAAGCATCTTATTCGCAAACCGCTCAACAATAGGAATATGTGACTTGTGGAATCTTTTGTGAGCATGTCTGCCAGATGTGTGGGGAATTAGAACTGGTTTCAGTGAGATATATCGTGCGAGACCGACATCATTAATCTGTACATCAGTCGAATCCCACTTACCAAACAAGAGAAGTTCAGGTGGTTCATGAGGGGGAGCTTCCTCAACAACGGGTTCAATCGTTTCTTCGTCAGACATTCTTTCCACCTATCTAATTGGTTTCTCCTTCTTACCATAAATCAAAGACTCCAGAGAAACGCCGTTTACTTTTACGACCTTCCAAGACACACCTGGCAGGTCACCTATGGGACCACCCTGAGCACCACCAATCCCCTCAACAACAACAGAGTCGTGTTCATCTATGTATTTCAGGCCACCATCCCCAGGTATGAACGCAGTGATCTGTTTTCCATTCTTAGAGAGTTGAATCCTTACAGCCTTTCGAATCGCGGAGTTTGGCTGTTTTGACTCAATACCAACCTTCTCTAGTACGATGCCTCTGGCTTGTGGAGCACCCTCTAGAGGGTCTGTTTTCCTCTTGAGTTTGAGGACTCGTCTCTTGTAAGTAGGCTTCTTCCAGCGGAACTTCTTCCTCTTTCGGAGGAGAGGCCGGGCTGCGAATTCGCCCAATGGGGATTTTGAACCTGTCAAGATGAATTACCTCTTAGATGTACCATTCATGGTACGCTCTGATTGGTGGTTGTCGGCTTCGGCCAGTTGTAACCTTAAAAGGATTATGAAAAGAACGATTCCGGAATATCTCAGGCAATCACTACGTTGTTCAGATCGAAGTGACGGCGCACAAGAATACGTGCTCTAGCGACATTTCGGCCGTCTCGACCAATGGCGATTCCACGATCCTCATTATTGACTGTCACTGAAGCTACCTTGGTACCATCACGGTGTTCTATGATTTTTACACTCTCAACCCTTGCAGGTGCGAGTGCACTTGTGACAAAAGCTTCTGCGGTTTCAGCCATCTCGACAACATCAACTGGACGACCAAAGGCCTCAGATGCTGCTTTTACATTGACTCCGCCGCGACCAATGGCCTTACCGAGTTGTTTCGGACGAACAACGACAATGATTCGTTCTCCCTCATCATCGCGAATCACATCAATAGCTGCAGCACCTGTTATCTGCTCGAACTTGGCGATTAACGCCATATCCTCCATAGAGAGCTTTACTCGGCCCAAATACCTCGCCTCAGACCATCTTCAGAATCTTTGAGTTACCGGGCTTGATAATTGCTATGGCAGAAACCATGAATGGTTTACCCACAACCTCACCTAGGTCCCAGGAAGTGCCTTCAAATTTCTGAACTTTAATCTCCGCGAGCTTTGCCATATACTCAATGTCTTCTAACTCATCCTTTGGACAGTTGGCTGCAACGACGACTAATTTCGCCTTGCCTGTCTTGATGGCATCAATGGACGACTTCGCGCCTATCTTGCACTCGCCTGTACTTACTGCACTTGCTATTGGTTGATTCAGGCTCATTGTTTGACCTCGTATGTGATTTATTGGTAAACCCGAACTGATTGCGTCAACTGGTATTCTGTTTTAACGTTTCCGCAGTGGCCCCTGCACTATGCTTTAGTTTTCTTCCTCTTCTTAGAGGAAGTTTGAATCTGAGGATTCATAAGAAGGTCAATTGCGCCAGTTCCAAGTGGAATAAGTTGGCCCAAGATGACATTTTCTGTTATTCCTCTGAGGGGGTCTCGTGTTCCAGCGATTCCTGCACCAAGTAGATGCTTGATTGTGACCTCGAAGGCAGCTCTTGCTAGAGCGCTATTCTTTGAACCAGAGATACCATGTCTTCCAATCTGACGGATTGTCCCATCAGCGGTCATCATGTCAGCGACTAGGATAATGTGTCTAACATCAACATCCATGCCCTGTTCATTGAGTACACTCATGGCTTCCTGAATTATTGCATTTCTAGTAGCCTCAATTCCAAGTACTTGGAATATCTCACGAAGGTTGTTTGTGTATATCTTATGCGGATTGACACCCTCAATCTCGAGCGCATCCTGAAGGTTTGAACCTTCAGTGTATAACACATATCCATCAGGTTCCTTTCTGATTACGACATGCGTCACATCACTGATTCCTTTCACACGCACTTCTCGGATTTTTTCGCTTAGTTTCTGTAATTCAGCTAAGGATTCGTTTGCTGGATAAACATAGATCATGTTATCTCCAGGTTCAACTTCTCCCTTTGCTTTGATTTTCTCCTGAATGGCCTCTGCAATGGCTTCCACTGTTAGACCCTTGTCATCCATCAACTCTGGGTCGAAACGAATGTCAATTGCTGGTCGAAGAAGGTCAATAGATACATTACTTGCAACACTCTCGACAAGTACCATCTCTATGTTTCTAGCAATTGATCTGGCTTCGTTGCGATCCCCTGCAATTTCTCGTTTCAGATGAATCTTCATGGTTGGAGTACTAGGATTGTTTCTTGCATCCACAATCTCAATCAATCTAGGAAGACCTTGTGTAACGCTTAGTTCTGCAACACCCGCATAGTGGAATGTACGCAATGTCATCTGTGTTCCGGGTTCTCCGATGCTTTGTGCAGCAACTGTCCCCACAGCCTCACCTGGCTCAACCAAGGACCGTTCATAAGACTCAATGACATTGTCACAGATTGCATCAAACTCTTTATTTGTGATATCAATGTTTGAAACCTTTGTCTGTAGTTCCTCTAGAACACTTGGAGGAAGTCTACGTTCTTCTCGGATTGTGTCAAACCGTTTTTCCATATGTTTAGCGATTGCTGAAACGGCTTCTTTGGGAGCTGATTTCTTGGTTTTTGTCGTGGATTTTTTAGCTGCTTTCTTTGTGGTCTTCTTAGTGGCAGGTTTCTTCGCCGATGTTTTCTTTGTAGTTTTCTTCTTGCTAGCAGTGCTCTTCTTACTTGTTTTCTTAGACATTCTTAGACCTCCACTAATCCATTCGCCCTTTACCTAGGACCTTCTCAATTGCAATATCGATATTTACCGACCGACCATGATCGGACTTGCTTGGGTCAACTCCATCGTCACCAAATCGGAACTGAACTATCCTTCCAGGCGCAGTTCTGACCGTACCGTCACTCTCCACCTTTAGGTCTTGGAGCGCGGTCATTAGTCGTCTCTGCATATAACCTGATGTCGAGGTTCTTACAGCAGTGTCTACAAGACCTTCACGGCCTCCTGCTGCGTGGAACCAATATTCAATCGGGTCAAGTCCGCTTTTGTAACTCGAAGTCACGAAACCTCGTGCTCGAGCACCAAGGTCGCCCCTCTCAAAGTGTGGAAGAGTTCGACCTACATAGCCCCTACTGATTCGTTCACCTCTAACAGCCTGCTGTCCCACGACCGCAGCCATCTGTGAGAGGTTCAACCTTGACCCACGGGCTCCTGTTTGGGCCATAATGACCGCAGCATTCTCAAGACCGAGATGTTCTCCTGCGACCTCACCAGCCGAGTCTCTGGCTTCAGCTAGTGTTGCCATAATTCTCTGTTCAAGAGTTTCTAATAGGGTCTGACCGGGGTTCGGATCTAGCTCGCCACGTTTGTAAGTTTCAATGAGCTGGTCTACCTTAGCATCTGCATCACTCAGAATACGCTTAATACGCTGAGATGCTGCATGGGGCAGAGTGACATCATTTAGACCCATTGAAAAGCCTCTGTCAGTAATTAGTCTGACAAGAAGTCGTCCTACTGAGTCCATGAAGATGCGAGCTGTAGTTGGTCCCTTCTCCTTTATGATTCTATGAAACAGTGAATCTGGTTCACCTGCACCAAATGCCTTCTCATCCACTACTCCAAACTGGAGCTTACCATCACGTACAACAACATAGGCATCGTACTCACAGTCCTCTCTCTTGCAAGTCTGACATTTTCTGCAGATATTAGCCTTGAATGAGATGTTGATTCCCTCAGGAATGAACATGCTGAAGATTTCTTTACCAGTCCATAAGGGGACAGGGGCTATGATTGCAGGGTCCGGGAGAGAACCTTCAAAGTTAGCTGTGGCTAGTAGCTGGTTCACTTGGTTCAGTGTATACAGACTTGATTTTCGTGTCAAGAGAAACGCTGCTGAGATATAGTCCTGAAGAGCGCCAATGATTGGACCGCCATATCGTGGTGAGAGGATTTGCTCCTGTACTCTCATTAGGACTCGAGCTTCTGCACGTGATTCCTCAGACTGAGGTACATGCAGATTCATTTCATCTCCATCAAAGTCGGCATTATAGGGGGGACAAACATATAGTGACAGACGGAACGTCCTGTAAGGCATCACACGCACTTCATGTGCCATGATTGACATTCTGTGTAGCGATGGTTGTCGATTGAATAGAACTATGTCTCCAGTGTTTAGATGACGCTCCACAATGAATCCAGGTTCGATTGTATCGGCAATAACCGAACGCTGCTTTACAAATCTGAGGTCCACACGACGGCCATCGGTTCGGATGAGATAGTTAGCACCGGGATGTCTATCAGGTCCTCTGATAACAAGTTCCTTCATCTCCTCAATGTTCCATTCAGTAACACGCTGAGGAATAGTAAGGATTTTAGCTATCTGCTCAGGAACTCCTACTTCATTCATACTTAGATTAGGATCAGGGGATATAACAGTACGAGCTGAGAAGTCTACACGTTTTCCAGACAAGTTTGAACGGAATCGACCTTCCTTGCCCTTGAGTCTCTGAGCCAATGTTCTAAGTGCCCGACCTGACCTATGCCGAGCTGGAGGGATACCACTTACACCATTGTCGAAATAAGTTGTACAATGATATTGTAATAGTTCCCAGAGATCCTCAACAATTAGTTGAGGTGCTCCAGCATCCAAGTTTTCGCGTAATCGTTGATTGATACGGATGATGTCTATGAGTTTGTGGCTAAGGTCATCTTCGCTTCGAACACCAGATTCGAGAGTAATTGATGGTCGTACTGTTACAGGTGGAACTGCAAGTACTGTAAGAATCGACCATTCTAATCGAGCTGCATCAGGATTGATTCCGAGAAGACGGTAGTCATCATCAGTGATGTTCTCCAAGCGTGCTCTGATGTCAATAGGAGTGAGCCTGACAGATCCTGCTTCACCGACCTCGTAGATAGAAGTTGGTTTCTCTAATTTCAGTTTGAGTTGTTCTTCTTCACAATGAGGACATGTTTTAGCTTTAGCAGCCCTCTTGAGTATCTCATTGGAGAGGGTAGCTGTCTTCTGACCAATCTCAGGATATCTCTTGAAGAGCTTCTGATAATGTTCAATCTCTTCATCTGTCAGAAGTATTCTGTTACACTCTCTACAGATGGCTCGAAGGACTTTATGAATGACCTTCGCATAGCCTTCATGCATGATTGGACGTGCAAGTTCAATATGACCAAAGTGACCCGGACAGTTACCTACTCTGTTCCCACAAGTTCTGCAACGTTGACCAGGATCGATTACTCCAAGTTTTGGATCCATGATACCGCTATCAATGGGATAACCATCTTCGTCATATGTGTCAGCCACAACAATCTGGGCAACTGACATCTTACGAATGTCTTCGGGAGACAATAATCCGAACTCTATTGAATCAATCTTCTTTGTAGTTAACCCCGAAATCATCTAAATCATCTCCTTCAATCGTAGCCTAGTGGCCAGGCCAAGGGACATCATTTCTTGTATTAGTAGTTTGAATGCATAAGACACAACAACACTGCTGATTTTCGCATTGGACCCGCATATCGGACAGTAGTACTGGTCCTTATTTCGGTCGTAGACCCCTATCAGGCCACAGTCCTCACAGACAAGCATGTTGCTCTTATCAGACTCATCCAGCAGTCGACCTTTGAGGAGAATCGCAGCACCATGACCGATGAGGACATCACGCTCCATCTCTCCGAATCTCAGACCACCCTCTCGGGCACGACCCTCTGTTGGTTGGCGAGTCAGGATTTGCACAGGTCCTCTGGCTCGAGCGTGAATCTTGTCAGCAACCATGTGGTGGAGTTTCTGGTAAAAAATAACACCAATGAAGATGTCTACCTTGAGCTTCTCTCCTGTGATTCCAGAGTACATTGTTTCACGGCCATTGTGTTTTAGACCATGCTTCTTGAGTATCTCAAAGAGTTCTTCTTCGCTGACCCCACAGAAGGGTGTTGCATCCTGCTGTTTACCTATCATGCAAGCAGCTTTTCCTGCAACCATTTCTAGAATCTGACCAATGGTCATTCTGCTTGGAATAGCATGCGGGTTGATCAGTAGGTCGGGAACCACTCCATCTTCAGTGAATGGAAGATCTTGTTGTGGTACAATATATCCAATAACACCTTTCTGTCCATGACGAGATGCGTACTTGTCCCCCAGCTCAGGGATTCTGAGGTCTCGAACTTTGACCTTCACCAACCTGTTTCCATCAATGGTTTCTGTGAGTATGACACTGTCAACGACGCCAGCCTCTCCATGACGCACAGCAACAGAGGTTTCACGACGGTTAGGAGATGCTATTTCAAACTCAGAGTATTCCTCAAGGAATCGTGGTGGAGATGTTCTACCGATGAGTACATCGCCTCCTAATACTTCAACCTCAGTTTCGATGATACCATCCTCTCCAAGGTTCCTGTATGACTCTGATGCTCTGTAGCCCCTCACACTTCTATCAGGAATCTCAAATCTGTCTTCTTGACCTCCAGGATACTTCCGCTCTTCACTCTCGTAAACTCTAGCGAACGTACTTCGACCCAGACCTCTCTCAATTGATGCTTTGTTCATAATGAGAGCGTCTTCAATGTTGTAACCTTCAAAGGACAGAATGGCCACAATAAAGTTCTGTCCCGCAGGACGGTCTTCGTAGCCAATTGAGTCCATTGCTCGGGTCTTAACAAGTGGTACCTGAGGGTAATGGAAAAAGTGTGAGCGTGTGTC
Organism: Candidatus Thorarchaeota archaeon; assembly: GCA_048882965.1. Taxonomy (GTDB): domain Archaea; phylum Asgardarchaeota; class Thorarchaeia; order Thorarchaeales; family Thorarchaeaceae; genus SMTZ1-45. The sequence continues at coordinate 4,347 of JBHLRC010000037.1, read as the reverse complement.
AGCCCTGTATCTGAAGTTTGAAGCAGGAACTCCTACTGACTGTTTAGCCATTCCTGCCATGTACACATTACGTGGAGACTGGTTACGCTCTGGGAATGGGATAAGTGCTGCGGAGATACCGAGTATTGTGGAGGGCACTATCTCCAAGTGAGTTGTATTAGGACCAATCTCATCAGGATACATCGCTATCAGTGTGTTCTCTTCCTCCTCCGCGTCGATGAACTCGACAATTCCATTGCGGAGAAGGTCCAAAAAGCCCCACTCGTTTTCAAGCACCATTCTGAGATGTTCATCTGTAAGACGACTCTTCCCATTTTCAACAACGATTACTGGTCTTCTTACACGGCCCGCATCACAGTTGACTTGGACTTCATGAGTGTCCTCATAATAGGCTATGTTTGTCTGATTATCAATTTCTCCTGCTCGACGTTTCTGTCGTATTGTCTTTACCAAGACTTGAGGAGCAGGATGGACACCTATTAGTCGACCGTTCAGGAAGACATCAGCCCATTTTACATTCCGTTTTCCACGAATCTTTTCTATTGGTTCGACCTCAGCCTTAACCAGTGCACGTTCTACTGTTTCCTCTTCTGTTCCAACAGAGATGTAAGCCATCATGGCGATGTTCTTCACAAGACCACAGTTTGGTCCTTCAGGTGTCTCGTTAGGACATATCTTTCCCCAATGAGTTGAGTGTAAGTCTCGTGCCTCAAAGTGAGGTTGTGAACGTGAGAGTGGCGACACTACTCTTCTGAGATGGGATAATGAGGAAATGTAGTTTGTACGGTCAAGCAATTGTGATACTCCAGCCTTTCCGCCAACCCAATTGCCAGTGGCAAGTGCATGTTTTAGTCTCTGTGTGATCACATCGGCTCTAACAGCAGTTCTGATATTCGGTTTACGACCACGAACAGCTGTACGTTCTAGTTGGTACTTAATGTCACGAGTCAAAGAGTATAGGGCTACTCTGAACAGCGACATCAGAAGGTCTCCAGAGAGCTTGAGTCGCTTGTTCGCATAATGGTCCTTGTCATCAGGAGCACGTTTGTTGAGGACTAAGTCCAGAAGGCGTTCCACCATTTGACCAAGATAGTAAGCCTTCTGTAGACGGGTATCCTCCTCAGTTCCTATGTGTGGGAGCAAATAGCGGTCTAGCACCTTCTCTGCACGTGCAAGTCGATATTCCTTTGTCTGACCCACAGCAACTCGTTTCCCAATGAAGTCTAAGGCATTGGAACGTGTGGATTCATCCTCCTCATCGGTAGGAGCGTTAATCGGTGCGGACTGTTCAATTGTGACAATGAGTTCATTTCGTATCTCATCATCATCTGATATCACGTCAACAATATCTTTGTCTGATTCGAGACCTAATGCTTTCAGAAGAATGGCCAAGGGTATCTTACCGGGCACTGATGGGAATGATACTCTTAGTTCACCAGTTCGCTTTCTCTCAATGGTCACCGGTGCTCTAAAGCCGCGTGATGTTGAGAAGACCTTGGCAATGTGAGTATAACTGGAACTCTTACTTGCTTCTTCAATTAGAATTCTATTCGGCGCTAAATCCTCCTGTGTTACCAGAACACGCTCCGACCCGTTAATGATGAAGTATCCACCAGGGTCCTTAGGATCCTCGCCATGCTTTATGAGCTCCTCATCTGAGAGACCATGTAGATGACATTTCTCACTCCTGAGCATGATGGGTAGGTCACCGATATAGATCCTCATAGTTTCAAGCCGGGTTGACACTGAACCTTCCTTTCTTACAGGGGTCATGTCAAGGTGTAGCTTGCTTGCATAGGTGAGGTTTCTAATTCTAGCCTCATTGGGGTAGAGTTTGTGTTCACTACCATCAGCTTCGCGGATAGAAGGTTCGTCAACATGGATATCGCCCAGTTCTACGACATACCCTTCAATCTTTGGTGTGAGCTTACCAACAGAGTCTACTACTTGTTGGAGCTCCTCTCTTATGAACCGATTAAATGAATCGAGATGCTGGCCTACTAGTCCATACTGATGAAAGAAGGCCTCTATAACTGGCCAGTACTTGTCCCGATCTTGTGTGCCCGTTGCCATGTAATCACATCGTGATTCTGAAGGACGGGGGAACTACTGCGACCATACACGCTTCCCAACGCATAGAACCCAGAAATCCGAGCTCACACATAGCCTGCAATAGCCGCCCCGTTTGGTGTTTACTCCGACATTCCTACGTCCAGTCCATGCAATGGCGGGCTCGGCGGGATTTGAACCCGCGGCCAGTCCCCGAAGCAAGAGATGACTCTCTTGTTCCTCAGGTTAAAAGCCTGCTGCGCTACCTGTCTGCGCCACGAGCCCATTTGTCCCATCGTCTATGACATCATCGTGCATTACAATAAGTCATCTATGTGCAATTTACGACCATGCATGAATGGGAAGCAGTACTGTCTGAGCAAAGGACGGGAAATTCTGTAGCCATAAAAGGGTTGCGATAAAACACAGAAATGGAGTAACATCTAAGGACGGTTTGGCTGTGTGAGCCACTCTAACATAGGCCTCAGACAGTAATAAACTTACTCAGTAATCTGTCCATCTCTAATTTTGTGCATAAGTCAAATCTGAATAGATAGTTCAGTCCGACAACTTTAATAGAAAACCGGGAGTCGAAGGCCACCGGATGCCCCTGTAGTGTAGTCCGGTCTAGCATTCAAGACTGTCACTCTTGAGACCCGGGTTCAAGTCCCGGCGGGGGCGCCACATTCTCATTTTAGTGATACGTTATTCACAAGTCATTTATTCTACAACCATTCGGCGTGTCTTGAGGGAATTGAACTGTCAAATGTACTCTATCGACCGCTAGTCTATGAGATACTGTTTATGGTTGAGAAAATCGAAATGGAAAAGGTGATTCTGGACTGCGGAGCAGGCGGAGGTAGACCGCCGCTTGGTCTCTTTGCTGAATGGGGATACAAGTGCTATGGGATCGATATCTCTGAAGAAGCCGTCAATGCCGCAAAACAATTTGCTTTAAAACACAATCTAGAGATAGACATGCGAATCGGTGACCTCAGGGATATTCCATTCGATGATGAGACCTTCAGTTTTGTTTTTACACAGAACAGTTTGAACCATTTGAGTAAGAAAGACACTGAAACCGCTATTAGTGAGATGAAGAGAGTGCTCAGACCAGGTGGTCTTCTCTTTGTTGACTTCATGTCAATAGACTGTTCCTACTGCAATGAAGAGGTCATGGGTAAGCTCGTTGGTGACTATGAGTTTCACGGAGTTCATGGAGAGGGTGAATCACTGCACAGTTTCTTCAGGAATGATGAACCAGACAAATACTTCACGGACATGGAAACGATTCGAAAGAAGAAAATAGAGAGCGTGAATCTTCATAAAAATAGAATAAGTACTGATGTTCTCCTATGGTACTATCTACGTAAGTCTAGTGTGGACGAATGAATTACTTCGTGAGCTCTACAAGTTACAATAAGCCAGAGTGAGCGATACATCTATTTTTCAATGCCAAACGCTTTTTCTATATCCTTACCTCTAAAATAAGGATCATTTCTATCGATTAATCCGTACTTGATTGCGAACATCGCTTTTTCGTAAAGCATCTTATTCAAGCCTTTTCCAAGTTCTGTTAGTACATATTCAGCACGAATAGGGCTCATAGAGATCAGCTTTTTCTCAATGTAGCCATGTTTTTCTAATCCCTTTAATTGGTCTGACAAGACCCTATTGCTCAATTCAGGGTGCACCTCCAAGAAGTCACTGAACCTCTTACAGCCCAAGAACATATCTTTTAGCAGAAACACCGCCCATTTCTTGGACAATTCCATATATGCATCCATTGTTAATCGTGGTACATGTTTGGTTTCAGTAATCATACGCTCACCTTGTTACTTTAAAGTTACATTAAGTTCTTAAGTAACTTATTCTTACTAAATATTGTATCACAATCAAGTGATAATACATAACTAATAAACATTTCGAAGAACGAGGAATAAAAATGCATACGATAGATCTAAGCAAGAGCGTGATCTTTCCAAAAGGAGAGAAAGCACCTAATACGATATTTACAGGTTCTGTATGGGTTGAGATGCTAGTCACAGATAAGGAGTACAATTGCCCAGTCTATAATGTGACATTTGAACCCAGTGGGAGAACTTTTTGGCATTCTCACCCAGGCGGACAGATTCTGTTAGTCACTGGGGGAGAAGGGTATTATCAGGAGGATGGAAAACCTGCACGACCCTTAAGCCCAGGGGATGTTGTAAAGATACCTCCGAATGTCAAGCATTGGCATGGCGCAAGAAAGAGCAGTTGGTTCGTCCATGTTGGAATCTCAACCAATCCACAAAC
>JBHLRC010000036.1:0-24939 GCA_048882965.1 Candidatus Thorarchaeota archaeon | reverse complement strand
AAATATATAAAATATGTTAAACCTTTCGAAATTTCGACACTCAGAAAAAAATACCTGTCGATTTTTCGAAAATGAACTTTCTTGTAAAAGAATGATGTCAAAACGGATCTTTCTTATTCTTATTTCCTATGATTGGGATGGCTGAACAGCAGTTACATCAAGTGGAAGATCAGTTGTTTTCCAGTAGTTAGGATACAAAGATATGGTTCTTCGAGAAGAGCTCTCTCACTAGAAACATGAGAGTTCAGGTGAGAGATGAAGTCTATTTCTCTAATTATACTTAGCCACATATCATTTATATCCCGAATCAGAGTATTGACATTTACAACTCAACAGAAGCAAGGGATTAGAGAGCAGTGTCGCGCGCCAAGGTCGTTTCTATACGTCTGTTGACATTGTTTTCATTCTGAGTTGGACAGTATTCCCAGGTTGGAAGAAGCAAATGGTCACAATCTTCATAGTAGATGATGAAGCGATTCTTCATAGGCTCTACAAAGATGTTTTCAGCATCAAGGGTCATGAGGTAGTGGCAGATGCTTACGATGGGGCAGAGGCGGTGGATAAATTCGTTGCTTTAGAGCCCAAACCTGAGGTCATCATTCTAGATCATCGGATGCCAAACAAAGATGGCATGCAGACCATGAGAGAGATACTAGAAATAGATCCTAAAGCAAAGATTGTTTTCATCAGTGCGGATGCAAACGTTCGGGAGCAAGCGATGGGTCATGGTGCTGCCAGTTTTGGTCTGAAACCCGTGACAATTCGGCATATGCTTGACCTTGTTGAGAGCGCTGTATCAGATTGAAATTCCTTGTGACCAAATGTATCATCTCCTAGGGGGCAGGATAGACCTGACAGAAGTACCTCATTCTGGTGTCATCGTTGCAGGAGAGATACCTTTACTCAGAGTTCTACTTAAGATGGCTCTCGAAGATAGTGGCTTCAATATTATTGGTGAGGCTGGAGATGCCCAGAGTCTTCTTGTCCTGAGTCAATGTAAGAATCCAGCAGTGATTATAATCGATTTCAATCTAGAACAACAAGAACTTGTACGACTAATTGAGGATATCCTAGATATCGATCCTATAATTGCTGTTGTAGTAATCTCTGATCCCCTTGAGGGAATAGGTGAAACTGTTCTCTCTGCGGGAGCCAGGGCTTATCTACAAAAACCATTCAGTATGTATGATATGACTGATACAGTCAGGAAAGTCAAACCAATTTTCTGATTGACATTTACTCTGGTAGACGTGCATCCGGGAATGCAATTATCCCTTCTGAACCTATCTTAAACATCACAGGTTTCATGACATGACTCGCACCTCTCATCTTAACAACACGCATAGTCCTAACATAGTCACCAGATGAGTATAGCATATCCAGCTTGACAACACCATCACAAATGAAGAAAGGCATCTCATCATTTTGCGCTGTATTGCTTGCCTTCAATTCGTGTGTAAGGATGATTGTTGAGTCCCAGTCGACAATTTCCCTGATGAATCCATAAACAAGTTGTCGAATTTCTGAACGGTCTCCTGCAAGTTCGAGAAGCGGTCCAAGTCCATCAATCACAATTCGTTTTGCATTGACCTCAGCCGCCTTCTTTCGTACTAACTCAGCTAGTCGAGGGACAGTGAATGGTTGCTCTCTCAATAGTGGATGGTCAAATCCAATCACATATTCATAACTCGTTTCTGTGGGTACCAACTTGAGAGTTCCACTGAGGATGGTTAAGGTGTTCGAGTCAAGCGCTTCTTTGGGATTCCATCCGAAGTCAGACATATCATCAATGATCATATCTGACGTTTGATCAAGGGAAACAAGCAAGCCATTCTGACCATTTGAAACGCCTTCGAACAGAAAGTGCCATGTTAGAATGCTTTTCCCTGTTCCTGGACCTCCGGCGATGAGTGTTGATCTTCCTTTTACATAACCACCCATAAGAAGCTCATCAAGTCCAGGAATCCCGGTACTAACTCGAGTCTTTGGCATCTGAAACCACCTGAAGCAGAAGGGCAGATAGCTGTTTTAACCTTTCAGAAATAACCGCTCAGACCTTGATATACATCCTCGAAACCTTATTTTGACGTTTTGCTTAATTTTCGCGAAGAAAACCACTAGAAGCCTTTTGATAGCCAAGACCCGCGACAACAAAAGAGGAGCAGGAATTAGCAGGCTCACCAGAAAATGGTGATTGAAACGGTGCAAGAAGATCCAATAATCCCCGAATTCATGATGTATAAGACCGGGTTAGAGGATACTGAAATCAAAGAATTATCAAACCGTGTCGACCCTCAATCTCGTTCAACTAAGGACCGATTTATGTTGTTCACGGATGTCTTGGTTGAATATGTTGGAAGTGGTGAGTTCAAAAATCGCAGCCCTTCCTTTATTGCTATGTGCGCAAAAGCCAGCTTTCTACGGGGGATGTATGGCTATAATCAGATTCTTGCTAAAGACACAGATAATCTAACAGCAAAAGGGTATGCAGCGGCTGCATATTGTCGACAAAGTCTTGATCCCCGATGGTTGAATAATCTGCGAAACATAACTAACCAGACCTGGCAAGCCAAAGACTACATTGCATTTGCAGAATTGTCTGGTCAACTCGCATCGGTACTGATAGATCTAGGATATACAGACCACGCAAGAGAAGTTGCTTCTGAAAGCATCGAAAAGGTCACACAAGCTACTGCAAAAGACACTGATATCCGGAACATGGTGCAGGCTGCTCTATTGACTGCACGAATAATACTTGCTTCAATTGCTGTTTCTTCAGAATCTCGAGAGGAAGCTCTCATAAGACTGGATTCCGCTCAGGATACTGCAACTCACTTGGACCATCAATTAGCTCTGACTGATATCAAGTTCTATAGAGGTCGTGCCTTAGAAGAGTCTTATGAACATGATAGATCATTGAGTCTTGTGACTGCTGCATTAAGGTCATATGAACGCATGGGATATCTAATGGGGGTAGCAAATGCACGACGACTTAGGGGTGTAATCCACCTCAATATGGGACGTTTACAAGAAGCAAGAGATCAGTTTGAAGAACTCCTTCTACTTCAACAACAGCTTAACAACCAGGTTGGACTTGCAGCCACACTCATTAATGTGGGTGAGGTTGATAGAGCACTTGATCAGTTACCACAAATGGAAACCTACAACCGAAGAGCTCTTGAAATAAGCCAAGAGGCAGAATATGTTTTGGGTATTGCGACAGCAACAGTCAATCTTGGTGATGTAGCTCTCCGAAAAGGAGAAACAGAAGAGGCGATTCGTTTATACAATGAAGCCATCGCTATCTCAGAAGGTGCAGGAATGAAATCCACCCTTGCACTTACACTGTTTCTTTCAGGTGATGCAAATTATATTCTCCAACGATATGATGAAGCAATCACTGCTTATGAATCTGCTAAAGATGTGTCTTTTGAGATTGACCATTTATTGTATGGATTCAATGCGGAAGTCAGTGCGCTTGTGGCCATGTGGGCTGCTGGGAAAAAGCCTGACAATAAGCTAGTTTCAAAGATACGTTCGATACTGGGACCAAAAGACGATTGGTCTGATTCTCCTGAACAAAATCTAATGAAAGATGTCAGGAAGAAGGTCTTAGAGGATATCAAATCTGAGAGTGACCTCTGCGTATTTTTTGATGGTGAGAAGAGTTTCGAGTGCAGGGTTGAACGGTTGGGTCTCCGTAAGGAATGCTTTGGTAATCTCTACTGGATGGGTGGTTTATGTCCACACTTCAAAGATTTCATTTCTAAACTTGTGAGCTAGTTCTGGCTGCTTGTAGTAATATTATCACAAGAGTGATTAGAATAAATGAGCAGAATATGCTTATATTCCAAAACTAGAGAACTCCATCTGCGCAAGCAAGGGGTCAACTGAAATGAGCAATGAAGGCTCAATTCCTCCAAGCATTAGGGATGCACTAGGCTCAACCTCTGGGTATGTCATTGTAGTGACGGGAAAACCTGGTACAGGAAAGACGCTTTTTGTTCAAGAGGTATTTCGTGATTTTGAAAACTCGCTCCTCATTCTTTCAAATGCGGAATCAGCTTCCGATTCAGAGAAAGAACTCTCCGCTCTCCCAAATTGGTCGGAAAGACATGTACTTGCTCATTACTGGAGATCAATGAAAGGCACTACCCTTCATGAAGTACCCTTACATAAGCAACTCTCCAGTCTACTCGGACAGGACAACATTTCAGAGTCAAATGATGTTGTGATTATTGATTCTTGGACTGATTTTATGATGCCAGTTCGAAAAGCAATCAGATATCAAGTCCAGCAATCATTGATTTATGCAGCACGAAATGAAAACAAGAAGCTTGTACTTGTAACAGAAGGAGATTGGGATGACAAGATAAATCGTCAATTGAATCATTCAGTAGATGCTATAATTCGTTTGAAGAAACTTCGTGAAGACCAAAGAATGCACAGACAAATGTCTATCGAGAAAATGCGGTCTATGCCACTAAAACAAGACACTTTCCTCTTCACCTTGAATAATGGCCGTTTCACCTACATACCATGGCATGTGCATCAGTTTCCCCCTATTACAGTTGAGAGAGAACCGATCAAGGATCCTTCGCCTGAAAGAATATCAACTGGAAATCGTAGCCTTGATGGAATTCTTGGCGGTGGGTTTCAAAAAGGCATGCTCAGCCTTATAGAAGTGGAGAATTTAGCTGCACCATACCTGGAGACAATATACATTCCCTTTCTCTCAAACCATCTTCAGCTGAAACGACCTGCTGTGATTCTCCTGCCAGAAGGATGGTCTCCGGACCAATTCACACACGGATTGAGCCATTTCGTAGATCCAAAACTCGTAGAGAATCAAGTAGTCTTCTTTGGAAGACATGCTCTTGGACAACTCGAGAATGTGAGAACCATCGATGATGACCCATGGAAGACTCTCCAGGAAATTCGATATGAAACAACTCAACTCGAACGCCAATTCAATGCAGAAGCCACTGAGTTGTTCTCACTTGATACACTTGAGAATAAATATGGGGTGACTGATGTCAAAGGAATGATGGCTGAGATTACTGCATCATTACCTACGACCAAACGAGCTACCATTAGTATTCTTGGCGAACAACAGAATTTGAAGAGTGGATCACTGGCTTATGGTGTTCATTTACGGGTTCAAGAACTAAGTGGAGTTCTGAGTGTATGCGGAGTCAGTCCTCGGACTAACTATCTTGCAGTGCGGCCCTTGTTATCAAAGGGATTCCTGGACTATGAACTAGTGCCAATAGTATAAGGTGTTCATAATGAAGTCAGAATGTCACGAAAACAAACCAAATCCTCTGTGTATACCTGAATACAGGCATTTAGGGCTTCATAGCAACATCTTAACCATCTACCACTGGTGAAAAACATGAACAACAACAAAAACAAGAAGATACTGGTCGTCGATGACGAACAGATGACCACCGATTTAGCAAAGACATTCCTTGAGAAACACGGTTTCCAAGTGGTGGTGGCTAAAGATGGAGAAGAAGCAATAGAAATCGCTCATGAAGAAGTTCCCGACTTGATACTTCTTGATGTAATGCTTCCTACAATTGATGGATTTGAAGTCTGTAAAAGATTGAAAGAACATGCTACCTTCAAATCTACACCAATTCTGATGTTCACTGCTAAAGGTCTTAGTAGTGATTTTGAACGCGGTGAAGCCGCTGGCGCTGATGAGTATATCGTCAAACCATTCTCGGGGAAAGCCCTTGTGGCAACTATCAGAAAACATCTTGGAATAACTGAATGAGTGAGTGTGCTATCAAATGAGTGGAGAACCATCAGAAACAAACGGTTCAAAATTCAGTATAATTGATAATTTACTCACTAAACCACCCAAGGGTTATGTTTTCCTGGTTATGGCGTCCCAAGACAGCCATTATGATCTATTCATGTTAACTCTCATTAGAAGAGCCATAGATCTTGGTCTCTCCACCTTGGAAGTAGTTACTGAAGCAAGGAATAGAGCCCTGATGACCGAACTTGCCCATATGCAAGGAAATGGATTCAAAATTATGGAGGTTGGATACGGACAAAACACCCTTGGTGAGTATACCTGTTCACCACACCTTCATGAAATTAATATTCAACTCAGAAGTCTACGAAAGGACCTGGTTCCAAATCTTATCACCTTTGAAGGTTTAACACCATTATTGATAGATTTCTCAGCTCGTGACGTTGTGCAATTCTTCAAAGAATGCGTCGAGGAGAGTATCAAGATTGGCTCAAATGAGTTCTATCTTGTACACGCAGAAACAGCAGATGAAGTAACAATCAATCAATTATTCTCACTTGCACAAGGTATCATAACTCTCACTACTTCGCGGGGGAAGCACTATCTCACTGTGAAAAAGGCAAAAGGTGTAGAACTACCCTACAATCCCATAGAATATGTTCCGAGCATGACAACTGAACGAAGGTCAGACTGGAAAATCATCTGGAATTGGTAATTATTCGATATCAATGACAATGTCTTCATCCTCTTCAGGATTTGGTTCTTCAGATACTCCTGGCCTTGATGTAAGCAATCTCTCAAACAACTTGAGTGCTTCTCGAACTGTACTTGCCCATGCATCTTCACTGTCCTGGATACTCTCATCAACCTGATGACGGATTGGATTTATCAAGGATCGTACTTTCTGACAGCTTTCTTCATCCCATTGCGCGTGTTCCATAATAGCTTCTATTTGCTGTATTATCCTGCTTCTAACAGATGCAAACCTCATTCTCTCCTCATCAATGCTTTCCAGTCGTCTATTTACTTTCCCAAGCTCTCTGAGGAGTCTCTTTACTGCAGCCACATCAGGTCTTGCTTCTGGTATTATGAATCCTTGGGGCACGATGAGTCTCTGCCCAGTTCTATCATGACTTATGATTCTTACAGCAAATGATCCAGGTAAGATTGTCGTAGAAAGACCAAATCGCATATTTAGTCGATAATAGACTCGATCAGGTCCAACCTCGCTTTCGCCGTGTTGTCGCTCCACCAGCCCTGCTTCTTGCAATGCCTCTAAATGCTTGAATACACCACGTGGTGTGAGACCTAAGACTTTACTCAATTCGTAGGGATATCTATCTCCTTGTGCGAGTAGTTGTAGTATCTTTCTACGAGTTTCATTTCCTAGAGCCTTGAAAACTCTATCAAGATCGCGTGGCCCTTCTTGTGACATCCTTTCATCATCTTGCTTGTGGTTAGAGATATTCAACCGTTTCCCAAATTCCATAGAGAAACGTAATCCATTCAATGTAAAGATCATCGGGTTGCCAGAACGTAACTCCTGATGTTGCCATCCATTCTGGAAAACCTTCTTGGTCTTGTTGACTTAATTCCATTGCATTTTCTCCGATATCAGGTAGAAACACTCAACTCGAGATATATGGGCAAATGAACAATAGCCATATCAGAATCAAGTATATCTAGTATACCGATTGGTATCTTAGCATTTAAGCATTGTCAAATGTCCTCTTTTCAGAGTTAATCAGAAGAGTGTTTAAGCCGTTTCCGATCGACAATATCTTCTGGATTCATTGAACCATGACTTCTGTATCGTTCAAGGAGGGTGTCTTCTTTTTCATATATTGGTCCCTGTCCAGTAAGGAAACCTGTTGATACTCCTTCTTTAGTCTTGATAACAGGTCGTGATGCTTTCATCAAAAGATAACGAAGAAACTCAAGATCTGTGACCTTTCTTCCCATTTTTCGTTGGTAACGCATTTTTTCCTCTTCCCAAGTCAAAATATCATGTTCTGTAAGACCTTTGAGCAGTTTATTCTTGAGTTCGCCCATTTCTGAATCTCCTAAGAGTTAACCAAGTTAACCAAAATCTATGCTATATCCTCTTGTGATACCTAGGGATTACAAAAACAAAATATAGTGACTCATAGACTCAGAAAGCTACGAGGGATATTGCCCTGCTATCATCCGTTCTGTTTAGCAGTATCATTCGAACTTTTCTTTTGTTCTTCTTCTTTAGTTTCGACTGCCCCGCCATCAGTAGTTGGGGCGGGAGTAAAGGTGGCTGCTTCATTCTGATTGGGTTGAGCAGTATGATAAAGACTCTCTTTGCGAGTCTTAGTAAACTGAGTCACGGCAGTCCAAGTTGCCGATTTATCTGCAAGAGGTGTGAGTTTCTTAATTCTAAACATGAGAATGGCTGAAAGGTCGATTAGAATGATGTTCATTCCCAAAAGCCAGAGTGAACCAACACCTATATTGATGATAGTCACATTAGCATGCAATACACCAAGCATCATCATCAACGCTGCATTCACTGCCGGTGGCATAAGTGCAGCAGATATCGCAACACCAACTAGACTTGACATATCTCCTTTTGTCACTGAAACAGCAACTGCAGGTCCCGAGATCAGAGCAACTCCAACATCAATGAGAGAGAATCCTGCTCGTCGAGTAATTTCTGTCACTACTATTGGTTGCATAGTCACTGGATCTATCTTGCTCGCCACGTCACTAACAAAAGCAGCAGAACCACCGATATAAAACATGAATGCCATAACAATTCCCACTGTAAAGGAAAGACCAAGTGAAATCAACTCATTCACAGTCCCTTTCGCAAACAATTCTCGGTCCCTAACAACGTACCCAAGTGCTACTCCTAACATAGGACCCATTAGAGGTGATAGTAGCATCGATGCAACTATTACAGTAGTATTGTTTTGAATAAGCCCAAATCCAGCCATAAACGCTGCTAGAATGGAGAAAGCTATGAAATCGAAGCTCAAGGATGCCTGTTTCTTAACATTATCATATATCTCCTCCACTGCCAAAGTTGCATCTCTCTGGATTCTCGTGTCAGGTATTTCATCCGCTTCACGAGGTAGTGAGGCTGACAAATCCAAAATATCGATAAACCCATATTCAACACCTACTCCTCTGCTCTTCAGCTTCTCAATTACTTCATTGACCTGAGAATCAGGCACTCTGAATTGCAGTAGATGTGAATTATCAGAGGTTAACCTTGTGACGTGACTAATAAGGAGAGAATCACTCACATAGTCAAATACTGCTTCTGTCTTCTCAAATGGAACCTTGATCTGAACCTGCTTCAAAGACGCACAGCTCCCATGCTAACTGGCGAGCTTCATTAGAAATCTATTAAGGGTTTCTGGGAATGCATATTTGTCTTAGTTGTAATACAAATAATACCATTTGATGACCATTTGCGCATTAAACACCAAGCTTTTCTTTGGTATGTTTCAAGCAAATATACAGAGAGGACGAAAGAATGGGTGTCATCGAGGTTATTATTGTCCTTGCTGGATGGTTTACTCTATCGTTAACTGGAGCACTTGCACCTGGACCATTATCCGCGGCAGTGATTCAGCAAGCAAGCAAACGAGGGAGACTTCATGGCATTTTACCTATGTGTGGTCATTCTTTGGTTGAGTTAGTGATTGTTATTGCAATCATATTGGGTGTGAGTAGTGCTGTTCTTGATCCCTACACCAATTTACTCATGACTGTTGGTGGAGGTGTAATCATAGTCTTTGGCCTGGTTGCTTTGAGAGACTACAAGCATGAGGACTCTGTTGACGACTCAAACGAAGAGATGACTGCTTCTTCAGCTCTTCAAGCCACAACTCAAGGCGCTCTTGTTAGCATATTTTCACCATACTTTTTACTTTGGTGGATAGCTGCAGGATTTACAGCAATTAATTACCTCCTCGATACTGTTGATTGGAGTGTTGGAGCAGTTCTCATTGCTGGAATATTGATATATTTCACACACATCTCCACAGACTTCCTCTTTGGAGCCTTTCTTTCAGTTGGAGCTACATATGGAAGCAAGAAAGCGAGAGTTGAGTCAAAGGCTGGTAGACTTAATTTGGTAAACATAGGAATAGGTCTATTTCAAGTGGTTCTTGGATTGTTCTTTGTTTACCTCGCCTTACCGAGTTTCCTATTTGGAATGTAATATACTCTCTGTAAAATCATCTTTCTAAATGACAACAGCGATTGCTACTACACCTACAACTGAAAAAGTACAAATGAATGGCACAGAACTCTTTAGGGGGATAATATCCACCCCTCTTAGGTGATTCTTTTGCCAACAATTCTCATAACAGGATTTGAGCCATTTGATGAATTCTCCGTCAATCCTTCCGAAGAGGTTGTGAAACACCTTGATGACAAGAAGATCAATGAGTTCTCAATCATCGGACTCGTCCTTCCACTCGATTACAATAGAGCACTGAATATTTTGGATGTTGCTCTCAACAAGCACAAACCTGACTATGTACTCTGTTTGGGTCAAGCTAATCGTGCCTCTATCTCAATAGAGAGAATTGCAATCAATGCGATATCCACAAAACGTCCTGACAACCATGACTATACTCCTGAATCTGATGTGATAGATTATGATGGTCCTATTGCATATTTTGCTAATATTGAACCGATGCCTCTCGTAAAGGTACTGCTGGACAATGGTATTCCAGCGCATACAAGCTATCATGCTGGAATCTATGGGTGCAATTGGCTTCTCTATAACGTGATGGATTGGATTGAAAACAGCTCACCTGATGTTAAAGCGACTTTCATTCATCTTCCGCCTCTACCTTCTCAAGCGATAGAGAAAGACATGATGACACTTGCAACAATGACTCTTGATCTTCAACTAGAAGCCATCCGGATAATCATCAAGAACCTTAGCTGAGTTCTCCACCTAGAACTTTTAGAACAATAAATCCAACAACTGCACCTACAATGGTTGCTATTGTTCGCTCAATCAACATCAACGGAAATATTCCAATGAATAGACCTGCATCAAGTCCCAAAATATAGACTGAACCCATTGCCATCATGGAATGATCAAGCATCGCCCCTATGAATGTAAATGGCAAAAACTGCAAGTATTTTGCTACACCTTTCTTATCCAAATTAAATTTGATTCCAACAATTAGAAGACATAAAGCTACAATGACAGCTAGAAAGTAGGGCGTCATGAATATCCACGCATCGAATCTTGGAACCAAGAACAGTCCTATTATCGACAGCAAATAAAGTGCTGTTGCTAGCACACCAATCACAGACCTTCTATGAGTGAGTAGACCTACGAATAGACCAGCTATTGCAGGACCCGCTATTGTTGTTGGAATAACAAGATAGAGGTTGAAAGGCATGACCATTGATATCATTGCGGCTAAGATTCCTCCAATGAGACCGAAGACGAATCCTCTCAATGGACCTAATACAATACCCATTATCGGTGCAATACAGATAGCAAAGCTAATGATGCTAGCTGCACCAATGAACGTGCTTAATGGTACAACAGCAAGGACCGCATAGAGTGCAGCCAGAATAACACCAACAGCAACACGTTTCGTTTCACTTGTGGTTGCCAGAAGTTCCATATATTGTTCATCGGAAGGGTCTGCAGAGATGGCCACGATTTTCCTCTCCAATTCGGCGCTGATTTTGGATTAACTTAAGACACTTGCGGTGTCGTTGAGCCTCAAAACTATATACCATTCCCACAACAAAGAGTAAACGTTTTAGGTAGGGTTGCTTCACGCGGCTCAAGTGCGGAGGCATTCGTCGTGAGTAACGAAGAGACCTTTGATGTCATTGTCGTCGGGGCTGGCTGTCTAGGTGTAGCAACTGCATATCATATTCAAAAGAGCAGTCCTGACAAGAGGATACTACTCGTTGAGAGGACACTAGCAGCAGGTCAAGCAAACACTGCAATGAGTGCAGCAGCAGTCCGCAACATGTTTGCATCGTCTACAAACCAGCTTCTTACTGATACCTCTATCAAATATTTTGAGCATGTCCAGAATGAGGAGGGGCATGAATTGTTCTTCGAGAAGACCGGATATCTTTGGTTATTGAGTGAAGAGCAGTTCAATCATGAGAGCGTCAAAGTCTGGATGGAGCGGATGAAGAAGTCTGGAATCAGTTACAAGGTCTATAACAAAGATGAACTGAAAAAGATGATTCCCAGTCTCAATGTTGACTTTGCTGGGGATGAAGAAGCTGAATTAATGGGCCTCAAAGAAGTCGACTATGGTCTTTTTGGGGCTGACTGTGGCGTACTAGATCCCACCAGACTTGTGGAGTACTATTTTGAAGAATTCAAAAAGATTTCACACGTGAAACCTAGATTTGGAGTAGAGGTTGAGAAACTCCTTCTTGAGGCTGATCCAAAACTAGAACTCCCTGGAGAGCCTTATGTTTGGCAAAACAAGAAAGTGACTGGTGTTGTGACTGATAAGGGAACATTCAGAGCGGAGGTTGTGGTTCTTGCTACTGGTGCATGGACAAATGCACTCTTAGATCCAATTGGAATAGATAGTATGACCAAAGGCAAGAAGCGGCAACTCTTTGTGATCCATGCGGAGGATAAGGAGGAGTTGCATAATCTTCTTGAGGCCAAAGGCTTCAATGAGCTAGGCTGTATACCCTTTACAATTCTGCCCTCTGCTGGTGTGTACTTCAGACCACAGCTTCAGGAGAAAGGATTTTGGGTGGGGTGCGGTGACAAGATTGGTCGAGCATACAAATACGTCCAGACTGACGAAGATTATGTGCCAGAGACTGCCTATTATGAGAATAGCATGTACCCCGTTCTGTCAAAGTACTTCCCTGCATTTCAGGACGCTAGACCGGTTAACAACTGGGCTGGAGGGTATTGCTATAGCCCCGATAGAATACCTTTTGTCTATCTTGAGTGCGGCGTGCTTGTTGTAAATGGAGCAAGTGGTTCAGGGATTATGAAAGCTGACGCATTGGGTCGTATCGCTGATGCCCTTTACCGTGGAGAGCCTGAAGCTGAACTCTATGGTGGTAAGAAAATCCCATCGAATATGCTCAGCATCAAGGATAGGGATGTTGAGGTTGAGAGTGTCATCATCTAAGTACCATTCAACAAACACTCGTTTACACTAGGATTAATTACTCCAAAATCATAATCTAACTCAACAAACAATCCTGATGGTGATGCCATTGTATGATGTTGCAATAATCGGTGGCGGAATTTCAGGACTGACAGCTGCAACCTTACTTGGTAAGAAGGGATACGATGTAGTAGTTCTTGAAAGGAATCAAACCATCGGAGCCCATAATGATTTCCAAATGCAAGGATTTCCTGCCTTTGAGATGTCCAATCTCCCGATTCGAATTCCAAGAAAACACCTAGTAACGAAAGGTCATCTATGGACATCAAGCAAAACTCGGATGAGCTTTGAAAGTAGTAAGCCACTCCTTTTCCTACACTACCGCGGTTCACAAAAATCAATTGACAAACACCTTGCTGATTTAGCCCTGAATGAAGGAGTGACCATCCAAACATCATCAGAATTGAAGAAATTGGACTCTGGAAAGATGATAAAAGAAATCACAACAAAGGACAACAAACGACATCGAACTCGTTGCATTTTAGCAGCAGATGGCGTTAATAGCATAACACGAAGGTTGGTGGGAGCGGATATCCTGAGGCCAAAGGGACTTGGACTTGGGGCTGTTTTAGAATCAGTAGAAGTAGAACCATTGGAATTCCATGGAGCGTTCTCACATAACATTGCCCCACTGGGGTATAGCTACATAATTGGACATCCCGATGGCAAAGCAACAGTTGCAGTTTCTATTCGCCCAAAGCACTTAGAACTGAGTCTTGCAGGTTACTTTGCTCGAACATTGAAGTTCTTTCATTCTGTTATTAAAAATGAGAAACCTACCAAATTCTTTTCAGGTGTGGTGACATGCGGTGAGGGATACCATCAACTGGTTCATAAGAATCTCCTATTTATCGGAGAAGCCGGTGGATTCCAAGATCCCATACTCGGATTTGGAATGGTCCCAGCTATTAAATCTGCAGAACTTGCTTCTAAGATTGTCAACACTGCACTAACTTATACTCAAAATCAATCGACCTTTCTGGAACAACTTGACCAATATGATAGACTAGCGAAAAGGAATTTCTTCCATCGTTACAATTTCAAAATGAGCCTCTTGATTCGAAAGCATCTTCTGGAGACCCTCACAGATTCTCAAATACATTCACTCCTGCAAACTCTTCAAGGAAAAGAACAACAAATCGAGAAAGTTCTCACTCAAGGACCTGAGCACATTTGGCCTACACTATTCTCTCTACTTCTTCGAAATCCCTTTTTACTACAATTTCTAACCAAAACTCTGAGATCATTGATCCGAACGAGGACATATTAAATAAGCACCTGGAAACAGTTCAACCTATCTTGTTTTCATAGCAATCAAAAATCCAAATTAGTTACCACTCTTTCGTAGTAAAGCTGAGGCTGAGCTTTTTGGTGAAAAGAGAATACCCTCTTATACATCAAAAATCAGACAGAGGAATTTAGAAGTGCAGAGTGTCATCATTTAATCCTACTTTGAGTACTTTATCTTTCTAATGACTAAAATACTAAATATGACTATGATTGGAATACTTACAATAGAAATAGTCTGAGCCTCTGTTATCCGAATTGTTACCATCACTGTATCGATTTTGAATCCTCCTCGGACTCCTTCAAGCATCAGTGTGAAATTGTACCTGCCTGGTGGTAACGGCTCCACTTCAATTGCAAGGGAAAACCCGATGCCGTAATCAAACATGTGTGTTCCATTTACATATTCTTCTCCATCAAGATACACTGTATAATCAAGTGTTGTAGGTCTCGCGTGACCCGAATACCAATCTAACTCCCAAGTGATGTTAAATCCCGAGAAGCTGAAAGGACGCACAATGTCATAGGCAGGCACAATATCTACCTCGAGTTGATCTTCAACTCTTGCATTCCGATAGTCTGGATTTTCCGACAGTTCATAGAATTCTCCTTCGGCGTAGTCGGTGAACGTGAATGGACCACAGCTGATACAAAGTTCATTTGCAGGATAGTTCCATTCATCCCAATTCTCCGCGCTCAAATCATCAAAGATGTGTTTTGGTAAGATGTATTCGTATGCGAATGAACCGAAGTGCCAATAGGACTCTGTCGTAAATTCAAGGACAACTTGTTCTGGATTTGGGGAATAGAGGGCGTAAAGATCCGTCAAATCATCAGCTACTGGATTACCGTAAGTTCTACTCGCTAGTGCAAGATTAAATGTGAAAATGACATCATCCGCAGTGAATGGAACTCCATCTGACCAATATATTCGATTGTTGATATCAAATGTGAATCGCATGTGACCTTCAGGTATAAGTGGATCATCATCATGAGTTTCAGTAATCACTGATTTTGCGATTTGTGGATATGGATTTTGATCCGGATCTTTAGCATACAAGCCGCAATGTAAATCTCGATAGATTCGTTGAGAAGTGTATGACCCGCCTGTCCAGAAATTAAGGTTGAAATCATCACTAACTCCAACAACAAGAGTTCCTCCAAATGTGTGATCAAGTTTTTTGATGTTCAACGTGGTCCAAGGCCCGGATATAGAGTAGATGGAATCTTCAATATAACCATCAAACAAATCCGTCCGATAAGGCTGTAACAAGATATCCTCCTTAACAACTAATACTGGTACATTGTATTGGAGAATTCTCTGCATCTCCGCAGCCGCATCAAATGTACCTTCATAGCTAGCACTGTAGAGCAATTGATTTCTCCAGGAGTCAAATGTTGCGTTAGCAAATCCTGGTGATAGTGCGTACGGATCAGTATTCTTTGACCAAAACTCATTTGCAAGCCACGACAAATCAAAATCACTAAACCCTTTTGAAAACACCACCATTTTCTCATTGAGATCACAATTGCAGGGAGCACTGAAATCAGATTGAATATGTAACTGATTGAAGGCATCAACGCACATCTCTGCGATTTGTCGATAGATATCTCCATCTGCATGGAGAATCATGATGAAGATAGGATCTCCCTCAGGCGAATGTCTCCAGCCGGTTGTTGAGTTTATTGCAAATCCCATCTGATCTAGAATGAGATTCCCAATATCTGGTCTTGCATCATAATAGTGCCACTCGAATTCATCCTCGATACAGAACGGGTTGATGTAAGGTACTAGCGAATCATGGGTCTGAGAAAACCCGCTCATTATATCAGTAGACACTTTGTTTTTATCGAAAGCATAAGCAAAAGCCCTCCTGAAACCACTGATGTTAGTCGGATATTGTTCACAATCAAACGAAACATATCCATAGCCATTTTTCAGCGTTCTAGCTATCTCGATGTCTGGATCTTCTGTGATTAAGCTAGGAAGATGGTAGGGGTCAACAAAGCTTATGTCCATGTCAATCTCACCAGCCATGAGCGCCAATAGCTTCTGATCCCTGTCTGGGACTACTTTGTATACGACTTTGTCTATGAAAGGTCCCGCATCAATACTCTCTGGAAGTTCATCTGAGTACACAGGTTGTGCTTGAAGAATGACGACTAGGAATAAGATACCCAACAAAAATGTACTCCACCTCTTCCTCAAACAAGAACCTCCAATCTTTTCCGATTGCACGTCCTCAACTTTATTGTTTTGGTGCTACAAGAAACACAATGGAGTTCACGCTATTACAAAACCCTAAAAGGCAGATTCGTCATTCTCAATTGAGACGATTAGAAACCCCGCTATTAGGCAGGCTATCATCAATGGACGAAGACAATCCCCCCAACCGAGGTGGATCATATGAGCAGCGACAGAGTAGAGATTGGAAGTTTCTCCGTAATGGCTTTGGAGAGTGGCATCAAGTATGCCTCATTGGAAGACGCCCCTGATGAACCCCTGCTCATTGAAATTATCGGAATACGACCAGATGATTTGGCAAAGATTTCGCAGTTTTTCGAAATTGATCTAGAAGACCTACAAGATGTTCAAGACCTTGATGAACGACCTCGACTCCAAATCGAAGACAAGTTCACTATGATGGTCTTCCGGGTGCCTGTTGATATACGCATCGAAGAAAGGCAGTATTCAACCTATCCAGTAGGTCTCTTTACAAATGGTCGTGATATCATTGTTATTCAAAACAGCGAGGTTCCACTGCGGAAGACACGCCTCAGGAAGAGAATTCAACTCGGAACTACAGCGGCTGAGGTTATCTACCGCTGGCTTGAGGTAATAATCCATGCATTCGAACACACACTGGACTTGATCGAGGAGACCATCAATAAGACTGAAGATGTCATAATGAGTGAGATATATCCTTCACAACTAGAGTGGTTTTTCCAACTCTCTCGTGATGCTATATTCATGGAAACAGCACTCAAAGCAAATATGAAAGTGCTCCGAAGGTTGAAGCGTTTTCACGTAGTTGGTCGAATGATTCTTGATGTTGACCGTCTCGAAGAGCTAGAAGTTGACCTTCAGCAACAGGTGGAACTGAGTGCAATTTACAGAGAACTCATTGAGAATGCAATGAACGCCTACGATAGCATAGTAAATCATAATCTGAACAGAGTAATCAAGACGCTTACTTCAATCTCGCTTCTAGTTAGTGTTCCTACACTTATCGCTAGCATCTATGGAATGAATGTTGGTCTACCTTTGAAGAATGACCCATTGGCTTTTGTTATCGTGATGCTTGCTAGTCTGTTCATAACCTTACCATTACTTCTGTTTCTTAGACGGAAAGGTCTCGTTTAGTTTACTGGTTTCCTTGCTAGAATCCAATAGGCAGTTTCGTTATTAGTGGTTACTAATCTCTCGAACAGAACCTCAAATCCTGCGTTTTCCACGAGTTGTAGACTCTCTCTGGCTGCTGGATGACTCCATGCCATAGGGACACCGAAATAATCAGACACCTCCTCCCATTCAGTTCTAGCAGTGTTTACAAGCATCACTCCTCCTGGTTTTAACCATTTGAAAATCTTAGAATAGAGAAGTGGGTGCTTGGTTCTGAAAATGTGAATGAATGCATAGGTCGAGATTATCCCGTCAAACGATTCTGACTCGAATTCCGTCTTTGTAATATCTCCGAGTATAAATTCGACTTCAGGGACATTTTCCTTGGCAATTCCTAGCATGGATTGTGAGAAATCTATGCCTTTCGCACGAAATCCTCTGTCAACTAATTTCCTAAGTACTGGTACGCCCCCTCCGCACCCAATATCCAGAACTATGCCATTCTCTGGAAGATGAGAGATAAACTCATCAATCTCCTCCTCATTATCGAATAGATTTCTTTCATCGCAGTAGTCCTTGGCGATCCTGTTGTATCCCTCTCTGACTATCTTCCCATGCTCATCAGGTCCTAGGCTATAGTCTTTCTCTGGCACGAATCTTTCATCCCTTTTCACTTAGTTGCTACGTAAGTGCTTATTTATCTAAGGTAGCGTATGCTAACCTATGAAAATTGCAGTTCTTACGAGCGGCGGTGATAGCCCTGCTATGAACGCTGCTCTTCGTGCTATTACCCGAGTCGGAATTCATAGAAATTGTGAGGTCTTCGGCGTTTTTGGCGGGTTTCAAGGGATTCTTGATAAAAAGATACATGAGCTGAATTCTCGTTCAGTCTCGAGGATCCTGCATAGAGGTGGAACCATTCTCACCACCGGAAGATCTGAAGAATTCAAGACAGAGGCGGGATTAAAGAAAGCTTCCAAGATACTCACAGAGCGTGGTTTTGACGCGCTCATTGCCATTGGAGGTGATGGCACAATGAGGGGTCTGAATGCACTGACTAAGCATTGGAAAGGTTGGCTGATTGGACTACCAGGAACAATTGACAATGACCTTTATGGAACAGACTATACAATAGGCTTTGACACTGCGGTGAACAATGCACTGGAAGCTCTTGACAAGATTAGAGACACTGCAGAATCTTTCCAACGTATCTTCCTTGTTGAAGTCATGGGACGTAATGCTGGATTCATTGCCTTTCATGTGGGATTCGCAACAGGTGCATCAGCAATACTCATGCCTGAAACAAGCACGACTATAGAAGAGCTTGCAGAAACTGTCACAAAAGCGAAGGAAAAGAAACAAAGTGTTCTTGTAGTCGTTGCTGAAGGTGATGAATTAGGAAATGCTCACGTGATTGCTAATAATCTAGCAAAAAGGATCGATGAACAGTGCCGTGTTTCTGTTTTAGGATACATCCAACGAGGCGGGAATCCAACACACCTTGATAGGATATTAGCAACCCGTCTTGGAGCTTTTGCTATCGAATGCCTATTAAATGGTAAACATGGCGGACTCGTTGGAGAGGTGAATGGCGAGTTGATCATGACTCCATTTGAGGAGACATGGAAAAACAAGAAACCGATAGACCAATGGATGCTTGGGTTATTGGGAGAATTGTCTGGATGAACTCGGCAGACTAATACGTAAGATAGTACAAGTATACTATGAGGTTAAGGAAGTGGTGTTCAAGCACCTGGCAGACTACCATCTCTGGGCGGGATGGAAAATGAGAGAGTTGCTTAGCACGCTTGAGGCTGAGGAATTCTCTGAAGATGTTATGGGAAAAAGTCCACGTGAATTGGTACAGCACATCGTATTAGCCCTAGAGACTTGCTTCTTTTTCATTGAGGGTGAGAAGGATGAGTCTGTATTTGATAGAGTCAAACGGTTCCCACGACAAGAACTTCTCAAACGATGGGAAGTTCTTGATACGCGACTCAGTCAAGCCATTGAAGAGATCCCTCAGGACAAAATAATGGTCAAACATATCAAAGAGGAACCTTTCGAGATCGATGTCATTGACTTCTTTCTACAATATCTGATTCACACCACTCATCATCGTGGACAGCTCGCTATGATTCTCAGTCGAAAAGGTTTGGAAATTCCAGGAACTGACTATCTGATGTTCTTTGGAGAGAATGTTTGATTGGAGGGAGTCTGCTGGAAACTGAAAGTAGTTCAATATCTATAGTTGGAAGAATAAGCCGATATTTCTTGCATGGATTACTTCTTGGGGTTGCATGCCTTGTTCCTCTCTTTCTTGGTGTCTATACCTATACCTCATACTATATGCTTGCTTACACGTTGCTGGGTCCTTCTTTTACGCTGGCGATTGTGTATGGAGTTACCTTTCTCCTTCTCGGAGGATTAAATCAAGCAATGTCAAAACAGCTTTGGGGAATTGAAACTGACTCTAATCTTGGCACTGGAATGAGGGATGGATTTGTGTTGTTTATGCTCTTCAACATCGCTTATTCGCCGGTAATGTTGCTTGTGACCGGACTCACTCAAGGTTTTATTTATCCCCCTATTCCGGTGTTTAACGCCTTTCTCCTGTTCATCATATCTAGCTCATTATACCTGTTTCTCTTTGGGTACCTTGGAGCAATGTATTCAATCTCTAGCAATGTAGAAAGAGCTCCCGCCGTGCCAAATGATATCCAAGCGCGTACTTTCAAATGTCCCTATTGTGGTTCACTATATTACTATAGTTCTGAAAAAGAAAGTCGTGGACAAGTTGAATGCCAGAACTGTGCACGGTTCTTCGAGGTTAGCTAAACCTCTTGCTACAGCAATCTGAAACCGATATATCATTGGAGAATTTGAACAGAAACTTATAATTCGAAGCCTTTAACTAATTGCAGTACGAAAAGGTCTAGGTTGTGTATTGACGTGGACGTTACTAAATCGATGAACTGCAAAGAAATGAGAAACTGCGATGTTGTGGATTCCAGTGGGGAGAAAGTAGGTAAAATCAATGACCTGACTTTCATCTTCGAAGATAGATTGATTCTGAAGCAATTTATTCTCGGTGGATCAAGATGGGAAGAGCTCCTTGAATCTGCGAAAATCAGACCGGATAAGGACCCAGTCCTCAGCGCGGATCTGATAACGAAGATTGGTGATAAGGTTCAGCTGAACACAAATGTGAACAGTCTGAAGACAACATTGGATGAGGGTGCAATTGGAATGGGTGAGATTCGATGGTCCGACCTTACCAAGATGGATATCTTCGATAAGGATGACATTAAGATTGGTCGAGCTGTGGATGTAGATTTCGATACTGATGGCACTGCTTGCTTGATAGTTGGTGGAGGTTTTGTTGAGGAATCTCTCGAAGCTATTGGGCTAAAATCAGATGTAGACATCCTATTGCCCAGTGATCATATAGTCACTATCCGTGACAAAGTCGTCCTAGATGTATCAAGGGACAATCTCAAACTCACCATGGATGATGCTTTAGAAAATCCAGAGGTCAAGAAGGCAAAGGAACTACCTGCAGACAAACGAGCAGCCGTAAAAGTGCGGTTGTACTACTGATTCAAAAGCTTTGCAGACACAGGACAACGGATAGGACTTTAGAGGAGATTCTATTATTCATCTATAAGAGTGAGATGTGGCTCTTACATGAGGACTAATATTCGTAATCCGACTCCTCTTCTATGCACCTAACTTCCTTTGGGATTTCATCAATTCCAAGTTCTTTCAATCTCTTGTCGATTTTCTCTGTTGACTGTTTCCTTTCTAAGAGAATCACACTTAGGTTGCATAGTGTATTTGCCAGCTTACTAAGATAAACCACAGGTGCTTTGTTGTATAACTCTTCATAAATTTCAACCGACTCTTGTAGTGTATCTTCAGCCTTAGACATTCTATCAGTTTTGTAAAGCAGAATACCCATATTGTTCAAAACCGAAGCAAGACTCGATTGGTGGAGAGCTCGTGACTGTGAAAAAAGTTCTCGACGGAGTGTGATAGATTCCTTGAATGAATCCTCTGCCTCCTCGAAACTCTCAGTTTCAAGTTGAAGGACGCCCAGATTGTTCAGAGTAGATGCCTTCCTGACATTAAAAATCCCAGGAGCCCTCTTGCTTAAATCATTCCAAATCTGTAAAGCTTCGAGGTATACTTCCTCAGCTTCTGATAATCTGTTAGTCTGTTTCAGTAATACACCTAAGTTAGTCTTGAACAGACCAATACGTGCTGGGTAGAAAACGACTTCTGGGTACTCTGTAGCCAGTTTATTGATTATTTCAATTGATTCCACGTATAGCTTTTCAGCCTCAGACAGTTTTTCTATTTGTCTCAGTAGTATTGCTTGGCTATTGATGAAATTTGCCAAGAATCGTAGACCAACGGGGTCTCTTTCAACGTATTTCCTATAGATTTCGATAGCTTCATTCCAATTGTTTTCTGCCTCAGCCAATCTACCTGTGACTCTTTGCAATATAGCATATTTACTCAATTGCCACGAAAGAGTGTCTTGTGTACTTGTTGTTTCTGAGGCATGTTTCCGGACAAGAGCATTTGATTCATCAAGGATTTCTTCAGCTTTATCATATCTATCCGTTACTCGATAAAGGTCTGCAAGATTCGTTAGATAATTGTAAAGCCCATACCATACTGCTACTAATTCAGGATCCTTCTCATAGTATCCCCTTGCGTATTCAATAACTCCAATCATCATCTCCTCAGCTTCTTTATCATGATTTAGAAGCAAAAGGTAAGTGGCATGCTGCATTGTTGTGTTTGCTTTGAAAGCATCATCAGTTGTTAATTCAATAGATTCACGAGTAGTTTCTAATGCATCCTGCCACTGTCCAGATAGATATTGGAAACCCCCAAGACGAGATAGAATAGCTGATTTGAAGACATCTCGTGAATGGAGATAACCAGATTCTGGGAAATCATCACAAAGACTTAATGCACTTTGTAACAAATCAACTGCTTCCCCGAGTCTGTATCGGTTTGCCAAAAAGGATCCAAGTTTTCGTAATGCATCCCAATACCAGTAAAGAGAAATATAATCTAGACTTAATCCCTCAGCTTTCAACTTTGATTGCTGATTGCTGAAGATTGTGATTGATTTTTTACTAGTTTCCTCGTATTCGAGAGGTCTGTTTGTCATGAGATATAGGAGAGCTCGGATATGCAGTACACGAGCAACATAGACACAATACTCCTCTTTTTTCTCGTCAGTGAATTTCTCTACCTTGTCAAGTGCTTCAACTATTACCTCCTCAGCTTCTGGATATCTAGAAGACCAAGAAAGAATGTATCCTTTGATAGTTTGTTTTTCTAGCCATCCAGCATCGGTCTCTATGTTAACAATATCAAGCATCTCTAGCGCTTCAGTATACCGTGGTTGACTAAAGAGATCAACCCACTTAATCCCTAATTTCTCCACCGCAGTTCCTGGGGAAGATAATCCTTGGACTGAAATGGCAAGTCCATAAAGAACGAGGTCGTCTTTGTTCAGAGATTCCGTTTCTAAAAGACCTACGACTTCATCTGTTAGATTCTTTAGCCTATCACCTAGCTCAGCACGGACAAGTTCCTCTGCTAAGTCGTGAAGCACATAAGTGCCATCACCTCTGTCTTTAACAAAACTAAGCTTTAGGAGTCGATTCCATTCATCTGTTTTCATTTGTGGTGCTACAATACTCATAACTTCCCTAGTGAAGTATGGAAGGACTCCTGCACGGTCTACGAAATTGAACAGGTCTTTTGCATCACTGAAAAGTTTCCTCCAAGTTTTTACACGGACCTCTTCTAATGTGCCTGCTCTGAGATCCTCTATTTCGTCAATTGAGAGTTCACTGGAATTTGTTATATCACAAATCGCATCGATAACAAATGGATTTCCACCACTTACACTAACAATACGCTCTTGGAGTTCATTGTCTTTCACTCCTTGAAGCTCAAGCATTTCTAATGCGTTCTCTCTATCAAGTTCAGTTAGTTCAGATTCCTCAATTTTCAACTTTGTTTTGGACGATAAGGAACTTCTACTTGCCATGACTCCAACACAGTTTTTGAGAGAAGTGAGGAATATTCGCCACAGGTCAGTTTCTGCAATTCTCTCCCCCTTGTGACTCCATTGAGTCTTTTCTCTGTCAACATACTCGAAGTGGTCTATAAGGAACAAGATTGGATTTTCTAGAATCTTCCGACTGTTTATATCCCCCAGCAAGGCATCAAGGAATAAAATTTCTGCATGCCTTGGCTCCTTCCAGAGTATCTCAAGAAGTCGTTCAACGTGAGCCTTACCAAGTCGTTCCTCCAACCATTTGCCAACAACACTGTATTTTCCCTTCAACTTTGGTGTGACTTGTTTTCCAACAAGTCGAATCGCATTTCCGATTTGTGCCAATGATCCAATAAACGGAATAGCTGTCACAACATCCTTAGCCCACTCACGTCCTTCCTCCTTTACTGGTTCTACTCCCTCCACAAACCTTTGTCTTATCTGCCACAATATGTCAAATCTTGGAACATTCACACCAGTCAGAACCGAACCTTTAGCCAGCATATTAAGACGTTGATAGAACTCAGTGAATTGGTCACAGTCCAGTTTCACAGTTCGTTCATTTGTGATCATCCAGTGTTCAAGGAGTGATGATTTACCAATTCCTCCAATACCTTTCAAATGAAGCGCGACTGGTTTTTCTTTACACCTGTCCAGAGCATCTTTCATCCATTTGATATACTCTTCCCTGTCTACGAAGACTCTTTCATCCAGGTCGAACTCCTTGTACACGCTCTTTCCCTCTTGATATGCGTTTGACACGATTGTGAAGGTAACTCATAAGCGCGACGGTTGCTCAACCAAAGGATTTAACAATGGTTAACAACGATTCCAGAATTGGAATTTGTGATGAGCGAGCATGAACTTGAGCCAGTAGAGAGTCTTTGTGAACAACCAGGGACTTTTCGGATGATTGAGCTGGTTTCATACCTTATCTTTGGAATTGGACCGCTTGTTGGTAATGCGGTCCTTACCTTGCTTGGGCCTATTTCCTCGGACTTTCTAGTGGATCCAACAACCATATTGATTGCTCTTCCTGCGTTCATGTTCCCGTTTGCAATCTTCCAACTCTTTTCAGGAGCGTTGTCTGATAGCTATGGGCGTGTGCCGGTCATCGTTGGCGGCTTGATTGCATTTCTCGCAGGCTTAAGTTTGATATCCTTATCCTCGTCGTTCGCAATGTTTGCACTGGGATATTTAGTATCAGGGATGGGTTTTGGATTTGCAAATCCCGTTCTATTGGCTCTCCTGTCAGACTGTGCACCTCCAGGTGACATTC
>JBHLRC010000035.1:0-24977 GCA_048882965.1 Candidatus Thorarchaeota archaeon | reverse complement strand
GAATACATTGACTATCTATCAGACTCAGGAATTGATGGAGCAACTTTGATTCTCTCAACTAATAACTGGTCTAGTCCTGACTATCAGGTTTTTGGACTTGGTGAAGGCGTGTATCAAATCACTGTGGATACAACAGTATTTGGTTCAACTGGAACAGTATATTTCAATATCTCGTTGTCTTGGACTGGAGCTCCATTCTACTCAGATAGAGAAGCGTTAAATGTCCCAGCTGTAATAAGACTAGTTCAGACCTCCTTGATAGCTGAAGCTCCTCCAGCAGGTTCCACCGCAGTTGGTGTCCCAATCATTGTCACTCTAACGTTGGAAGATGTAGATTATGGCGGATTCCTAGAAGGGGCAATGATAAGTGCTGATTGGACTGTACTTACTGGAAATTCGTATCAGTGGGTTGAGCTTGGTAGTGGTGATTACCAGCTCACTCTTAACACAACTGGACTTGTCGCACAACAATATACTATCACTGTGACTGCGACAAAGCAATTCTATCAAACTGGACAAGCAAGTGTGGTAGTTCAACCCGGCGCTCAAATTGTTGAGATTGTACTCACCCAATACACATTCTATGGTGACTGGGGTGAATTGGTCAACATAAGCTTCTGGATTCAGGAACCGTTCTACTTCACCTATCTTGAAGGATTCAACTCAACACTCCTTTGGAATGGTACGATTTACGATTTCGTTGATGTTGGAACTGGATTCTACTACCTTCTTCTTGATACCTCGGACTCAGACTTTGGTATCTATTCCCCACAAATTACAGTTGCAAGGGAATTTTATCAAACCAGACAAAAATCGTTCACCTTGGTTGTATCAAAGGCACCGGGTCAGATTATCCCGCAACAATCTACCTATGATGCAGTTATTGACACGAGTGTTGGCTTCGATGTTTACCTCATTAACACAGTGACTGATCTACCAGTTGTAGGTGCGACAGTTACTATGGAATGGAATGGGACAGTAACGCCTTTGACACCAACTGGTGTTCCAGGGTGGTACACAGGTACTGTGGATGTAACAGGATTCGTGATTGGAGTCTTTCCATTGACAATTAGAGCTGTCACAACCAATATTCAGTTCATTGAAACTAATATTGATATCAATATAATACCCATTCCAACCACAATTGCTGCAGCTGATGGAAGTATTATTCGTTACGTCTTCTTTGGAGAATCTTTGTCTCTTCTGGCAGTCTACAACGATACTTATCATGCAACTCCAATTGTTGGTGCTACTGTTTCGTACACCCTTGGAAGTCAGAGTGGGTACTTCACCGATGAACTAAATGGATCTTACAGTGTGGTCATTGATGTGAGCTCATTCCCATCTCAGTCAGTCTATCTCAGATTGGTGGCTTCTAAGGACGGTTATCACACTGCTATCAAATCAATTGTCATCACGATTTTGCCAATTCCAACAGAAGTTTCAGCGACTCCCATTCTGCGCAGTGGATACTATAATGACCAAGTTTCATACTACTTTAATTTCACCGACACTCAGCACGATGTATTGATAATAGGCGCTAATGTCAACGCAAGTTGGGAAGGAGGTTTTCCATCAGTATTTCAATATCCAAATGGTACCTACAAGGTTGTTGTTCAAATTAATGTTGATAATCCCTCTTTGTATGATTTAGTTGTCCGGTTTGATTTGACTAATTACACTTCAAGGACTTACATTGTCAAGTTGGAAGTCTATGCTACTCCCGCTGTGATTGACGGACCGACACAATATTCAGCTCCAATCAACGATGTCACTGATATCATTTACAATGTCGTCAATTCTATCGATGGATCTCCAATTACTGACATAATAGGAATTGCATATTCTACTCAACTCGGTGACACAGAACTTCAACTACTTGAGAACGGTTCATACTACCTACGTATACCTGATGATCTCACCTATGGATTATATGTCTTTGATATCAAATTTGATACTAAAAAATATCAGATTTCCCTACTACATCTTGAAGTAAGAATCAGACCTATTCATACAGAGCTTAGATACTCTACTGATGAGATTGATACTCGACCCGGACAAGAGTTTAGTGTTGAAATCACCTATTACGACCTCGACCATAACCTCGGTATTTCAGGTGCTAATATCACTGTAGAACAAAGTCAATCCAATTTCACATATCTGGAACGCCAAACCCTTGATGAAGATGGTACTTACACATTATGGTTTAGAGCTGAGGCTGGTAGGACATTCACGGTGACAATCACTTTTGCTATGGAAGATCATGAATCACGCCAGTTTGTACTCACAATCAACTCTAACATCAGTGAGCAGGAAATTGTCAGAATAGCAATGACAATTGCTGTTGGATCTGCATTGGCGCTGATTGCATTATTCATCGTCGCTTACGTCAGAGTGTGGAGTGTTCCAGCTCAGATTCGAGCTATCAACAGGATGCTCAAAGCTCTTCGTAAAGGTCGTATTCCTCGTCCTCCAAGTGCTCCTAGCAGGTTAGATATTACAAGAGAAATTGTAAATGAAGAAGCAAAATCAATGAACATAGCAAAGATACCGTCAGAAATCACAGAATATCCAATAGAAACAACGGTTCCAGAAGTAAATGACCTTTTGGAAGAGCTCGCCACAATAACTGGTCTTGGCGCAGTAGAAATCGAAGCGTTCAAAGCAGACCTCGCTAGAATGAAAGCCAGTGAACGTCCAGGCTTTCTAAAGGAGGTCATTGAACAAGAAAAAGCCCGACGAGCTGATGTACTTGCTAAGCCTCCTGTAAGTGAACCTGCTCCAGAGGAGATACCTCTAGAACAAAGGCCGGAAGAGCTCGATGATCTTCGTCAGAAGCTCATAAAGAAAGGAATGGCAGTCGATGAGATTGATGTCATCATTGAGGAGGCAAAGAGTCTCTCAAAAGCTGACCTTGATGCTTTGTTAGACAGTCTTGGTATCGACTTGGAATAGACACATAATGAAACCGGCTGGATGATACCAGCCGGTGCTTCTTTCTTTTTGGATGTCTTGGAGAAAAGTTAAGTGAGAGTGATTTTTCTTCGAGAGTCATGAACCTCGATGAAAGAATCAAGTTAATCGCTGGAGTTGGCGAGGAAATTGTCACAATGCCTGAGCTAAAGACACTCTTGGAAGAGAAGAAGAATCCAATTGCTTACGATGGATTCGAGCCCTCTGGACTGGCTCATCTTCCATTTGGTGTTTATAGACCGATTCTTCTCAAGGACCTCATAAAGGCAGGCATTAAATTCAAGATCTGGTTGGCAGATTGGTTTGCTTGGATCAACAATAAGATGGATGGGGACTTAGAGAAGATCAGGTATGTTGGTGAATATTTCGTCGAGGTTTGGAAAGCCGCAGGTGTGCCTACTGAGAAAGTAGAGTTCTTGTGGGCATCAGAAGCAATGGACACAGTGGAATACTGGTCACGAGTGGTGAAGATTGCTAAGAACACCACGGTAGCAAGGGCTACACGAGCCCTCACGATTATGGGTAGAAGAGAGGGCGAAATGAAAGAGGTGGCGCAGTATTTCTACCCAATGATGCAAGTCGCCGATATTTTCCATCTTGAGGCTGATATCACACAGCTAGGTCTAGACCAACGTAGAGCCAATATCCTTGCGCGAGAAGTTGGACCTAAGCTTGGCTGGTGGAAACCAGTTGTTATCAGTCATCATATGCTCATGAACCTAGAGGGAGCAGCTGAGCCCGAAGGATATGATGAAGAGAAAGGATTTGATATACAGATCTCCTCAAAGATGAGTAAGAGCAAACCTGAGTCCAGCATCTTTGTACATGATACGGAAGAGCAAATTAGAAACAAAATCATGGCTGCTTTTTGTCCACCGAAGATTGTAGAAGGTAATCCATTACTTGACTATGCAAAGGAGATTATATTTCGTGGTTTTGACAGTATCACTGTTGAAAGGAAATCCAAGTTTGGTGGTGACATTTCTTTCAATAGCTATGAGGAACTTGAAACGACCTATGTGGCAGGAGATCTCCATCCACTCGACTTAAAGAACACAATGGTAATCTATATTGACAAGATGATTGAACCTGTCCGTACATACTTTGAGAAGAAGAAGAGTGCACGCGACCTACTAGAGCAGGTGAAGGAATACCAGATTACTCGTTAACTTGCTTCCGCTTCCTGATGCTTCTCGTAAGAATACCTAGTGCAGTGAATCCAACAATCACACTAAACCAAAGAGTGAATACTCGAATCAGAATAGTAGCTGCGCTTGCATCAGTCACAGGCATCCCAAGAAGGAATGTTATCAGCGCAACTGATGTGATTTCATATGTTCCTACACCTCCAGGCAAGAATGAAACGGCACCAATTATCGAGGCTGTTGCATGGACAAAGGTAGCTTGGAGAAGTAAGATAAGCGATGCGGGAGCAAGTGAAGGTAAGCCAGCTCCAGAGAGAAGGCTCAGCAGCAACCAAAGCTCAAGGCATTCCATGAACCATCCCGGGATGCTGATGATAGTGCTAAGAACTAGTGGTTTTGGACCGAGTGTCTGAGTCATTGTATGTTCGATATCATCAACGCTACCTTGGAAACGTTTCAGAGGTCCAAAGGAAGTAAATCTCTTCAGAATCTTCTGATAGAAGGTCTTCTGACTCAAGACTATTGCCGCAACTAGAAACACCCCGCCTAGCATTAGTACCAATAGAAGTTGGTCACCAGTATTCACACCAATTCCGAAACCAATCATAGCAAGAATTACCAAGGCAAGCAGATCAGTCACGCGTTCAGATACAACCACTGGAACTGTCTTTGCAATTGGTGTACCATCGACATCTCTAATGAAATATCCCTTAATAGCTTCGCCGATTTTTCCAGGAGTTGTTGTGAGTGTAAACCCGGACAGAAATACGCGGAAGCTATCTGTGTGTGAGAGATGAACATCAATACGACTCAGATAATATTGCCACTTCATATATCGAATAATATAGTTCAAGAATGAGAGTGCCATCATTGCAGGTAAGACCCACCACCATGGAATGGACGCAAGAGCGGCAATGACTGCATCAATCTGTCCATAGAGTCCCACAGCGGCGAAGACAATAACGCTGACAATGACAAATATGATGACCTTTTGTGTGCTTATCATTGACCGTTCTTTTCCAATTGGAACCTCACCAGCTGTCATATGCAATTCTCCTCACTCTTTGCCAAAGCATTGTTGGAATATGTAGTAAGAATATTGAGGGGTATCCTGTAATTTGGGTTCGCCCCTGTTTCAACTCATCGTAGACGTCATCCGCTGTTTCAATATCTTGAAGCCAAGTCTTTGCATGTCCGACTTCCCAAGTTGTGTGACCATCGCTTCCAGCAGTCATCGGTTTATTCAATCGCTTTGCTAGTTTCTGCGCCTTTTTGTCGAAGTACGGAATGATACATCTTGAATTGATGCCTTCGATTAAGTCCACATGTTTTCTGATGATTTCGTCAGGTAGTCCCTTCCTAACTGCTGTATACTTTCGTAGGGGGTCTCTGGGATGAGGTAACACAACTAACCCATTGCATGCATGAATGTCTTCAGATATCTCTTCAAAACTCCTGTTTTCAATATGTTCGGAAACAAAGAGCCCTATCACCTCACCATAGTCTGTGGTTTTGTATTCACAAGCTGGAATTATGAATCTCCCATCTCTCTCGATGACTTTGAGAGTAGCCGCACGCCAGTGTTCAGTAGGTGCTAATCCCCTGAGTCCTTTCTTTTTCATGAGCTTGAAGAGATTATACGGACTTTGCATTCCGTCCTTCGAGTGAATTGTATGCATATGCAAATCGAAGGCCGAAAGTCTGGAACTCAATATATTCACCTTATGGTGGTATTATTGGTGGGAATAAAGGTGGGAAAAGCGTGGAGAAGAAATCATAGAAGCCTTCATAGAAAAACAATGCAAAGATGAAGGTCAGGAAGAGTATAATCACTCCTAGAAAAATCCCTTTGTCCTTTATTGCTAAATGTGGTTTTCTACCTACATCACTTCCCCGAAAGACAAGATGGATATACCGAAGTACAATACCTGCAACAATTGGCACAGTAATGATTACAGGCTGAGTTTCTAATGTGACTTGGTAGTTTTGATAGCAATATAATGCGTAAAAAGCGACCACCCATGTAGCTGACATCGCAATACCTTGATCAAGCATGGTTTCAGTGTATTCTGTAAACACTGGTTTATGGAGTATTGCATCTTCTCCCAGAAGTTGAAGTTCATTCTTCCGTTTTCCAAATCCCAAAACCAGAGCTACAAAGAAGACTCCAATTACCAACCAAGAGGTGAATGGCCTATCGATGAGAAATGTACCCGCAATCGCACGAATAATGAAACCTACTGCTATGATACAAACATCAATAATGGCATAGTTTCTCAGTTTCCAATTGTAGAGCTGACTGTTTATTACGTAAATTATGACCATGAAGAGAAATGCGATATCTTGTAGCCATGCTATAATGAGCCCACTAATCATCAAGATTGTTGCTAGGATTAATGCAGTGGACCTTGAAGCTTGACCGGAGGGAAGTGGTCTATCTTTCTTCTCGGGATGTGCTGCATCTTTCTCTTCATCTACAATATCATTGAATATGTATCCTGCACTTGAAACAGCACAAAGAACCGCAAAGCCCAAGAAAAGGACTGGCATGCTTCCAATGACGAAATTAAACCAATCCTCAAAGGTATCAAGTTTTCCAAATACAACCGGGAGGAACACAAGTAAATTTTTGTACCACTGGTGTGGCCGCATAAGTCTAAGGTACTCATAGAATCCCATTATCGCAGTCTCCTAACAATCCATCACTCTGAATATGAGCTCCAAAGCTCACCCCATTCAGTTTCTTCGAGGAACCATTTCACCCATTTCTTCCCCTTGAGTGGAAGCCAGATACCATCATGATATAAGCCGCTGAGCTGAGTGGGTAGCCACATGAGTGGAGACCTAAACAAGAATGTTTCCATTCCCGGAAATCTAAGGAATCCACGGTTGAAAGCAATAACAGGGCTTTTACCCGGGCTCATGTGAAAATTGGGCAAACTTTTCCATGACTCAAAATCACCGACAAGTTCTATTTTTTCGGGATCAGACTCTCCAAGTCCCAACCTATTGGCAATCTGTAGTTTGTGGACACAATTTTGGTCTAGTCCCATGAGTCGTGTTTGGACAGTGTCTGCTGCTACCATATCCGAGGTGGCAACTAGAATATTGCCAATCTTTGGAATCATGGTTCTTGGCCCTGCACCATCTCCCATAACTGTTCCATCAGTCAGTACAAACTCTGAGTGTGAGATTGTCTGTTGCATCAGCAGAAGGTCAACGAGGATTTCGTGAATCTTGAGATGCGCGAGATGTCTGTTTTTTGTCAGATAGAGCCCAAAGGAATCTTTGAGTGCACCTGTCATCTGTGTGTGACCATGTGTCTTTATCGTTGGGAGATGAATGATATTGGTTCCAAAGATCTCTTTGGGTGCTATGGTTTCGCCAAAGATACGTTCCATCACCAGTGTCTTTTGAGGGAGATCCACATTCACATAGTGTGCCTTAATTAGAGGTAGAAAATTGATTCGATGCTTCTTCATCACGGGATACCAGTTGTTGTTCTTCACTCCCGCATAGATGTTTGTCACAACTGTTTCATTTTCCACCGCGGTGATTGATTTGTGATCAAAACCATCAGAGATTAGTTTCTTTAAAAGACCATCAAGGATGTAGGGATTTGTAGAGCATGCGGGGTAGAGCTTACTCCATGAAAGATTGAGTTTAATGGAGGTTGCCACATCCTTTGATACAAATTTATCATAGTCTGCCAGGTCCATTGCTCTTGCAATGTCTTTATCGATTGTTTTTGGAGTGGTTTTGACAACAGCTACCTTCGGCATGACAATCAACTCTTACCAAACTGGTCCCCATATTTGACGTTGTCGGCATTCCTTCTTCTTAATAACTTGCCTCAATAGCAGGATTTGCACTACTCAGAAAATGTTTCAAAAGAGGGATTTTCAGAGTAAATCCCTTTCATTTGTTTAGTATTTACGTAGTAAAGAATAATGAGATTGAAAACTACAACCAAACTTAGAGTTATTATGTGAACAACGAATGAAATGAAATTGACTACAATTGCATAGAATCTTGCTCTAGGAACAATTCTCCAGAGTTTCCATGCAACATAGATTGAGGCAATTACTAAAAAGAACAGGATTGATGTATAAGTTAAATTGGCAAATATCATCAAGAACGAATGTGGTGGTGAATAGATACCAAACACTGGAAAACCACCAGTTAGAATTATTATTAGATTGGGTGTAACCATCACTCCCACAATAAGCTGAAGGGCTACGATGGTTGCAACATCTGCGTCCATCTCCTCAACATCTTCGGCATATATGTCAATTAGATCATAATCATTAGTTTCAGCCAATCTATGATTTCCTCCACCTGCAAAAAATGGTCCACTGATTCTATCTAACTTCCATACTCTAATGAATTATAGCTTCATAGCTTCTACATTGAGATTTCCGCCAAGACGAAGGACAGTCGGTATTGATGCTCCTCTATATCCAGCACTAAAGACACTGTATAACCTATTGTCAAAGAATGTCTTGTAGCCATTAGGAAGAACTTCGTGTGCTCTAAACATCAATTGGAAATCAACATTGTTGCTAAATTCATCGAAGGCAGTACGACCGAATGATTTCACCCTAGCTCCCCGTGAATTAGCTGCGAATCTGAAATCTGCCTCTTTGGGATCGTTCCATGCTAGCTGAAAGAGGATGTCATCTGGAAAATTCAGGTTGAATCTGTTACAGCTCTGAATCTCTGAAATGGATGACACTCCTTCTGGAATTCCTCCGTGACAAGCGAAGATCTCCTTAGGACTGAATGCAGCCATTGGGAGCACTTGGAAGACCTCGAGGTATTTGCTATAGATTTCAAAGGAGAACTTCCTAGTAACTTCTGTGTAGAAACCATAACGCTGAGCCACTTCATCAGACTCATGATTTCCCCGAAGCATGAACACACGTTCCGGGCAGTCTAGATTAAGAGCCATTACAAGATTAAACGTTTCAATCTGAGATGGTCCACGGTCCGCATAATCACCGAGAAACACAAAGTGATGGTTCTCGTACTTCGAAATGAGTTTCTGGACACTTATGATTGAATTGAACTCACCATGGAGGTCTCCAACGAATATAACGTTCTTTGGTGGTATCTCTATGACATTTGAGCTACTCTTGTAGAGGTCTCTTAGCATGCCTGTCAATAGATCGATATCTTCACGAGTTGCTTCTGTTGTACCCTTGAGAATTGACCGCAATAACTCCAAAATCTAGGTTCACAACCTATTTCCAATTCATCACCTTAAAGACCATGTCAACTGCCTCTTCAGGTGTTTTTGCCGCGTAAATAGAATCAGTTCGTCTCTCATCAATTTTTTCGCCTGCAAGCTTAGCTGCCCATCCCCCAGAGGGTTCAAGTGAAACTAACGGTTTGTCAGAAAACCACGCAATTGCCATTTCACTGAGTGTGCCAGCTTGACCATCGATTGCGATGACTGCATCTCCTGTCTTTGCCACGAGAAAATTTCTAGCGTATCCAAATCCAGTTGGAATAGCTATATCTACAAAGTCATTCGCATGTTCCTTCAAGTCAGTAGGAAGGATACCGAGAGTTTGTCCTCCTTCCTTCTTTGCTCCACGACAAGCTGCCTCCATGACTCCTCCCAAACCTCCACATACAAGGATAGCGCCTCTTTTAGCAATTTCAGCACCGACTTTTTCAGCCAATTCCAGATTATTTGGACTGCTATCCGAACCACCTATTACAGAAATCATCCTTGCTGGCATGTCTCATCTCTTCACTCAGTTCTTTTTGTCTCTAGGTTAAGTAGCTTCTTCTTGAGCATAGTGTAAGTCTCTTTTGAGAGTCGTCCTTCTTTCACACGCTTCTTAGCAGCGTCGAGGAGTGATCTGCCAGAAGCCGTCTGCTTATACCCGAGAAGTATCCTATCTGGAATCTCCTCTATGGGAATTGCAGGATTAGGGTCAAATCTACTGCATATTGTTGTTCTTTCAATCTGTTTTTCCACATGTGTTGGAAGCATTCTTGCAGTTAATGCATATATTTTTGCAATCGTTAGTAAAGCTCGCGAACCCAGTTTGATTGAGGACCAACCTGTATCTGTTCCTACGATGCAAATGTTAGATTGCCTTTTACAGCTAAGAGAGCAGTAATTACAAATTCCGGGTTCCAAACGGACTGCTCCAGTTTTCATGCAGACCCATGCTACGCCTTCGTCCATTTCGACAGCACAAGAGTCTTCAATAATCCGAAGACCTAATTCAGCTGCTATCCTGCTGATTTCTTTTATCTCCTCCAAAGAGTTTGGAGGTGCTGATGGTTCAGGATAAGTTGGTTCATAAATCGGACAGATATTCTCATCGATAGAAACAACCATGGGTAAAGAAGACTTCAATGATTCTTCGGGAACTATTGCCTCTGCAACAAATCTAATAATCTCATCAATACTCTGTGCCGCATGAACTGTGAGTTGGGAATTGAATACTGCTTCGAGTTG
This sequence comes from Candidatus Thorarchaeota archaeon, assembly GCA_048882965.1. Taxonomy (GTDB): domain Archaea; phylum Asgardarchaeota; class Thorarchaeia; order Thorarchaeales; family Thorarchaeaceae; genus SMTZ1-45. The sequence continues at coordinate 14,381 of JBHLRC010000035.1, read as the reverse complement.
GTATGAAGCTGCTTCTGTGTCCCTCACAGTGCCAACCACTACTATCATAATCGGGGTTTTAAAACTGAGATGAAGGCGAGTAAACATCTCAGGGATGGCTTCAATCTCTTGAGGACGCAGAATTAGTATTATGGCTCTATGACCTTTTGTGAAATTTCGAGATAGCCCTTCCAATCGCTCTGAATATGGAATTGACCAAAGTTGAAGAATCACATTTAGATTTTCTCGGTAGTCGATTTTTGCTACACCGAGGCTCAAACCCACTGCATTATACAACTGGCATGAAACCCTTCCTTCGGAGGCTCTACTAAGGAAGCCCGTCTGCAATGGTAAATCATTACCAATCACAAGGACTTTGAAAATCATCCGATCCTTGATAGTATCCGAGGAAGTCATTCTCAGATAAACACATGTAATTTTACGAACTAATACCTATCGTTCTTGGTAGAAATCCTCTTTGGGAAAATATTTTTCTGAGGTTGAAGAACATCCATTGAGAACAATGGTTCAAATCTATAGAGTTGCGGACACTGAAACAGTTGGCAGAGCAGGGTATACTGCACGATACATCGCGGATCTGACTTTCCAACGTCCTCTCGACACCTGTGGAGTTATTCTCGTCGATATCATAGAAAACGGGAGAAGCTCACCACATGCTCATGAAAAATTGGAAGAGGTTTTCATCGCGATTACGGACATCAATATGTATGTAAATGAGACCTGTTACAATCTCAAAGCTGGAGATGTAGTAATTGTGTCTCCTGGAGAAACACATTCGTTTGAAATAACCTCGGACAAGCCTGGTCGTATTATCGCATTGAAATTCCCTAACATCAAGGACGATAAGCTCGTACCAAGTGACGTAAATACGAGTTAGGCTATTGGCTCTGCCACCTTTAGGTAACTGAAACCATATTCGCCTTCATAAGATATTTCTGCACTATCGCTTGGAATTATCATCAATACTACGCTATACTTCTTGACCACTTCAGGAGTCGCATCAGAAACCTCAAAGCTTCCGTTTGTTAGGGCAATTTTATGTCCTGTTTTTAGTGCGCTGACCTCTGGATGGTTTCCAACAGCTATCGCTACTCTCGCTTGAAGTTTGTCATTTCTCACAATAAGCATCTCAGTTTCATCAATACTTTCTAATGACAGAACATCCATCCAGCCTGTAAGTTCAGGGTTCAGTTTCTCGTGATCCACTGGTCCCTCAGTAGCCATCCCGTCGACAGGCGGTAGTTGTCCTTGAATCTCATTCAGAATTGGTGTTATTTGTGATGTGTTCCATCCTTTCTTTACGAATGCTTTCAAAGCATGCTCTGCAATCTTCTCAAGTGCTGGCTTGAACCTATCATGCGATGAAGATGACACTTTGTAAAGCATTAGAAATGAACCAAGTGCGCCTTCTTCTTTATTATAAGCCACTCCAATCTTGTATGCTGTTACAGCCAACTGCCAAGCATTGTCATGGTCATCAAACTGAATCGAATATTTCGCAAGGTCATTGAGCATAGACATGGTCACATCAGGATAGGATAACTTGTTCTTTGTAAGGCTAAATCCTCCCATGAATTTCCTCAGGATTTGCATTGTGATGTAGAGTCCCTCAGAGGTTTCTAACATCTCTTCGAGTCCAATCCTGTTGATCATACTGTCATATAGACTGTAGTAATAGTCTATCTCATCATAATCCTCTCTGATGAGAGCAAGTATTATCCTCACAAAGAAGACCGACGCTTTCAATTCATCATTGGCCACCTCAGCAAACATGAGAAGTCTGAATGCTTCATCACTGATCTCTAGAGCATGTTCAATACCTTGCCGACTTCCACGGTAGAGGTGACAAATCATTTCCAGGTAGTAGAGAAACAGTGTGAGGTCTGATGCCTGTCGCACTAGCTGACCATGTGTTTCACTATCATCAGTGAGAGTTGATACTATGAGGAGTCGTTCAATCTCATTTTGAACTGCCTCAATCTCTTGTGCTAAGGTGTCATATTTTCCTTCTCTGAAGTCATCGAACATATTGGGAATATCCGCTTTGATATCTTCGAGAAAGTCCAAGACAAAGAGTGGTTGGCCCTTTGAGAGCTTTCTGTCCAATCCCTCCGCAGGCCGCTTTACTGTCCTGAGGACTCGAAGTGCATGATCCTCAATGATTCGTATTCTGGTCACTGGATCATATGCTTCTTGCCGTGCAATACTGTATCTGACTTCCTCTGAATAGATTCGGTCTCTAATTGTCGAAAGGTCCTCCTTCAACTTCTCATCAGATACTGACTCCATTAGCTCGAGAGCAAAAGCCGAACCAACAATTCCCTCAACATCAACGTTGAGGTCTTGAATCGTGTTGAGGAGCTTCAGGTCGCTTGTGACAATCTTCGACCCTTTCGCACGCATCGCACCTAGAATCAGAGACATGTCATTTGGTTGTGGTAGGGATGAATCGGTCCGATTGATACTGTCCATGAATGATTTGATGTCTTTAGAGAGGGTCTCATCAATCTGGACTATCTTCTCAGCTTCACGTCGCAGATACCACCGCAGTTCCTGAAAAACCTGTCTTGTGATCCATAGCTCCATGTCTGCTTCGTCTGCGGCCTTTTTTACAATAGCCACATCTTTGGGTCTGTCTGAGAATCCCGATATGAAGAAGTTCGCATCAAGATATACACGCATATAGTCATGTCTCCGAATGTTCAAATCGTCTGGCCAAGTCTTGAAACAACAACCCGGTACAGAGAGGATATCGCATACTGTCCCACATTAAGGTCTTTCTCTCTTTACGTTGGCCTTAGAGAATCAGGTGATGAAATCCGATTAAAGGTTGCGATTGAGGGTGATTTTTGAGTTGTAGAATTTCTCCAAGAGCATCTGTATGAATCGTTCTACACGCAACGTCGCCGTATGACTTTTATAGAAGATTGTTATATTATAATATGAACTATCACCACTAGCACGGTCAAGAGTCACGCTAAACTTTCGCCGACGAAAAAGATTATCTGCGAAAGATTCCTTCTCTTAACCAACGCAAGGGTGCAGCAAATTCAAAGTGCGAGTCGATAAAGCTCTTTGGCGTGCGGAGCTTATCTTGCGATCAACCTCAAAATGGGTTCTTCGGAATGCGGCGCACAAAACATTAGGTGGTGGCGCGGCAATGCACCGCGTTACTCGCACTGAGCTGCGCCCACCTTTTCCTTCTTGGACTAGAATTGTTGGCATGTTCTACATTTAATAGAAACATATCATACTTTCAAATTTACTCAGGTGGTTGAGATGGGAGAAGGTAACTCAATTGAGGAAACAATTCATCCTGACAAAGAAGATGATGTTTCTGAGTTATCATGGCTCCAAGCAGTGAGGAGAATCACGAGTAACAGAAACTGGACTGTCTTTGTTTCTACAGTGTGGATCTATTCTAGTATGTTCGTCTTTCATTCGTATTGGACTCTCTATTTCAGGGACATTGGTATCACGTATATTTTCATTGGTGTCCTATTTTCGTTGATGTACTTCATGACCTTGATTGGGAGTTTCTTTTCCGGATACATTGTAGACAACTATGACCGCAGGAACCTTACAGTCATTACAATGATTTTTCCTGTAATCCCTTACCTGACGCTTGCATTTTCAAATGATGGCTTCGTTATTGCTCTTGCCCTCCTGATTGGTGGAATGAGCGAGTTCACCTCTGGATCTGGTAATGCTTACCAGATGGAGCAGCTGGATCGTAGACTGGGAGGAGTCGCACAAAGTCTATTCACTTTAGGAACAGCGCTGGGTGTCGTTCCGCTCTATGTATTTGCTCTTATGCTAGATCTTGGAATAACCTTCGTCATTGCAATGAGAATCTTCTTCTTCATTGCTGCTATTCTCCAAATCTGTGTTGTACTTATCCGTGCGTTTGGTTTAGAACAGCTTCCACTACCTGAAAGACCAGAAAGGTCCGACAGTCTTCTGAAGGATTTCGTGAGTGAAAACATTCGCGGATTCAAACTACTTGTACGAGTCTTACCAGTCTTGCTTCTTGTACTCACAATAGATGCACTGAGTGACAGCTTCTATGGCTTTGCGAGTACCTATTTCGTCAATGAAACATTGGAATTCGGATATATTGAGATCAATCTGATGATACTCATTACCTTGATGATTTCTGTCCCATTGGCATTGGTGTTGGGCCGAGTATTTGATAAGCATGGTGGGCAAAGATTGACTCTCGCTGTCTATTCAATAATGCCCATCTCTATACTTCTCTTAATTATCTCACAATACGTTCGATACATTGCTCCGATTAACTGGATATCTGCTATTGACTCGATCTACCCTGGACTTAGTGTGATATTCTCTCTTGCTTTCATTGCCACAGCTATGAAGTCCATCAACGATATCCTTTGGATTGCAGTTATCAATACCTACATCCTGAAATCTATACCAGCAACAGATTTCGGAAAAATGTACACATATTTTAGAGTCCTTCCTACTATGTTCCTTGTTATAGGTCCAATTCTGGCTGGATTCATCTATACAAACTGGCAGGGTCTTCCTTTGCTTGTGATGACAATGATTCTGAATGTAATGTTGCTTGTACTATTAGTTGTGAAGAATCTAGAACCAAGGGTGGGTCTTGAGGAACTTGAGACTGAATTGAATGCAGTGCATGAATGAGTTTGCTCGCACTGCGGTGCACCCATATTTCCCTTTTACATTTATTAGGTGCAGTATAATCCATTTCTTTACAAGGTGGCTTTGATGGGAGAAAGTAATGAGTCATCGAGGTTGGACCTATCCTCTATTCTAGAGAGTGAAGACCCCGACAAAGTGAAGCAATCAATGGATAGGTGTCTGAAACAAGCAGAAACATTTTCGAAGAAATTCAAGGGTCGAATCCAAGGCTTTTCTCCTTCCCAGTTCTTTAATTTCTACAAAGAGTTGGATGAAATACAGACTATCTGGTATAGGCATTACAAATATACATGGCTCAGATTGAGTCAGGATTTTACCGACATGATTTCGAAATCATTGTTTGAGTATGCCATGAAGCTGGAATCTGAGTTTAGATCGAAACTTCTATTCACGGAGACTGAGGTAGCCCGAGTTCTTGTTAATCAGCCTGACCTGGTCAATGATCCAGCTGTAAAGGAATATAGACATGAGCTGGAGAAACTGTTGGAAAGAGGGAAATATCTTCTTTCAGAGGAGGATGAACGTCTAATAGTGAACAAAGACCTCTATGGAGTAGATAGCTGGTCTCAATTACACTCGGAATTAATAAATTCACGAAAGTACGAGGTTGTCATTGAGGGTGAAAAGAAGGTTTTGGGATTTGCAGAGCTCAGACAAGTCGCAGAGGGTAGTACTGACAGAAACTCTAGGAAAGCTGCTGTAGAAGCTTTGTATGAGGGTTTTTCTAGAGACAAACTTGTTTATGCGGCTGCCTTGAAGAGCGTTTTTGGAAATTACCTAAGTCAAGTAAAATTGAGAGAATCTCCGAGTGTCTTGACTAATACCCTCATCCATGAATCAATATCTCAGGACACACTCGACTCATTGATTTCGACGATATTGGGACATACTGACCTAATTAGGAGATATCTTCGACTCAGAGCTAAGCTGATGAATCTTCCGAAGCTCACTGGATATGATGTCAGTCCTGGTAGGATAGCTCCTTTCTTTGAAGAACAGAGTACCATCTCTTGGTCTGAATCAAGAAGACTGTTGACCGAATCTTACTCTGAGTTTGATCAAGAAGCAGGAGATTTCATTACTTCACTTTTTGACAATAACAGAGTTGATGCTGGTTCTCGACATGGCAAACGTGGGCAAGCCTTCTGTAGTTCTTTTGCAGGACTGCGAATTGCCTTTGTATCGGTTCCGCGAAGAGGTGACTTTTCGTCAGTGGCTGAACTAGCACATGAATGCGGACACGCTTTACACATGCACTTTGCGTCAGAAAACCACAATTGGATTAATACAATGTATGGAGGGTGTATTGCAGAAACTGGGAGTATTTTCGGTGAGATGATAGTTAACGACAAACTGCTAGAAGCAAGTGACAGCGACGAAACCAGACTTACAGTTTTGGATAGAGTGCTAGGTGGTTTGTATATTAACGTATATTTCTGTGTGAATGCTTATCTCTTTGAGGAAGGAGTTTTCAATGCACTGGAGAATAGCGAGTCCATTGATGGTGACAAACTCGGCTCAATTTGGATGGATGCGCGAACTGAGATATTTGGTGATAGCGTTGACTGGTTACCAGGAATGGAACAATGTTGGATTAGTCCAGCTCAATTCTTCTGGCCCAGAGATAAATTCTATCATTTCACATATGCTTTTGCACAGCTCCTAGTTTTCGTTCTGTATCGATTGTACAAGGAAGAAGGATCTTCATTTGTGCCGAAAATGAAACGTATTCTGTCTGCAGGATCATCGGAATCTCCGAAAACACTTCTAGCAGAAATTGGTCTAGATCTGACTGATCCAAAATTCTGGGAGATTGGATTCAAGCAGGCAGAAAGATACTTGGATGAATTTGAAAAACTTGTGAAAAAACGAACTTGATTAGGAAAAATAGCGGCAAAGCACCGCGCTATTCACACTGAGCTGCGCCTACCTTTTCCTTTTCGTCTAGACCTGGAACTTATAGTGCGCGAATGAGCGAGCTAATTAAGGGATACACGACGGATTACTAGATTACTATGACTCGGCTTAGAACCCTCTCCTTTCTTGGTTTAGTCTTCGCTGCGGTAATTCTCTTTTCATCCAATTCGCATGTGACTGCTCTTGCCAACATATATGCATGGGGTATTGAAGGCGAACCTGAACTTGGACAGGGCTTTAATGTCTGGGCGAATGTGACCAACGATGATACAGTAAATGATAATGACCCAGGAATTAAGAATGTCACCGTTCGTGTCATTGGTCCAAATATGAGTGTTAGAAACCTGATGTCTTTCAATGGGACGTACTATACTGGATCGGTCCCAGCATTTCCAAATGGTGGCACCTTCAATGTATACATCATAGCATACAATTTGACTGATCATCCCCGGACAAGTACCAATGTCTTAATCAACTATGATCCCGAAGCTCCAACACCAGTTGATCCCACGATTACGATGCCTGTTGTTGTTGGTTCAAGTATTGCGATGATGGTTGTTGTGACTGTATTAGCACTAGTCTATGACCGTAGACAAAGTGTCAATGAGGTATAGGTCACTTTGGTTTTGCCTTAAGATATCGTGTCATCCTCATGAGGGGTTCACGTGTGAATGACGACCATGGAGTTCTCATCCATCTCAAGACTTTCTAGCAACAGTGAGTTCTATCATATGTGATATAATGGAGAATCTTATAAGTCCTTGAATCATGGTGCACCTATCATCATAATTTGATGTTCCTCTTCTTGTATAGTTTCACTCATAGTTGTATCATGTTTGGCTTTTGACAAATATCAAACAGTTTATAAGTGTTTGAGCTTTCTCACATAACAACCTGGAGGACATAGCTGCGATGTTCAGATACGCCTTCAAACGAGTTGCACGAAGTTATCGACTTTTCATTGCCTTGACCATTGGTGTGTTGCTAGCAACCACTTTCTTCGCAGCTACAAATGTTTCAGCAGATGTCATCTCCCGAGACGCCCTTGATGCAAGCGTAGATCAGTACCTCTACGATTTTGCTATTGCGAGTCCTTCATCAAACTGGACCACTACAGATATTCAAAATCTCGAGTCAGCTGTCCTGAACTCTGATGATGGTATAACAAATACAACTCACTCCACTCAGCTCACTTTCGATTTCAATAGTACTGGCGTGAATATGACACTTGCCGGAATTGATATGACCTCTGCCCTCACGACGGGCATGCAGCTGATATCTGGTCGTTCGAGTCTCGGACCGAATGAAACTTACATTGTAGCAGGTTCTGCAAATGAGTCGCTTTTTGAATTAGATGAAGTTGTTGAGATTGATATCGTCGTGAACAACTTTCCGTTTCCTAACACAATTATTCAGCGTAACTTCACAGTGGCAGGATTGGTCAGTCTTCCTACCTATACGAGAGACGCAATCTACCAGAGAGAGCAGTTTAGTCTCATTGATCTGATTTCTGGTGGAGGAGGTGGCGGTGCCATTGCGCTCTTTGGAGCTTCTACATACAACTTGATGATATCTGATTGGAACCTGTCCATGGCCTCAATCCTTCAAGAAGCGTCCGCGGTTCCTGCTCACCATGACGTGAAGGTAAGAAACCTCATACAAATTCAGATTGATAGGTCCCGGTTTCTAGATCCATATGACATCAGTGCATCTCTGACAAGATTAGATAATCTTCGAAACAAAATCAGTGTTCAAGTAAGTCCCTATAGTGGTGATATTATTTCTAATCTTGAATTCCCATTATCGATATACCAAATCACCTCAATATTCATGAATCTCCAATTCATCTCCCTGTCACTTCCTGTGTTCTTACTTGCGTACTTCACTGGCACGATGGTGAGTGATGTAGGATACAACTTCAGAAGACGAGAGATTGGATTACTTCTCACAAAAGGATATCAACGACACACAATCAAACGGATGTTCTTAGTTGAAGGTGCTTTAGTAGGTGCAATTGCTGGAGGCGTCGCAATATTTCTTGGAACCTGGTCCGCATACTTCGTACTTGGAGTTACAGGAATCAATATCTTCTCTGCGGTCCTCAGTAACATAGTTTCAGTAATCCTTTCCATCATGGTTGGTATGTTTCTTGGGTTGTTCTCAGTTTGGAGACCAGCTGGTCGTGCTTCAAAACTTGAGATTCTCGATGCATTGAAGCAATACATCTTTGTCGAGGATGTTTCAGAGTACAAGAGACTCTTACCTACGGTATCGTTGGTTCTTGGTACTTACAAACTCATTGTATGGTTGCTTGGCATTGATATAAACAGCCTATTCACTTCAATTACAATAGGGAATTTTGTGATATCGCTCCTGATTATAGCATGGGGAGTGATTGATGGTGTCCTCAACTACTTCGGACCGCTTCTCTTCCTTTATGGTGCGACAAGGGTCTTCATGAAAGGATCAATGAGATTCCAGGAAGCTGTGGTGAATGCAGGTCGAAGATTCTTCGGAGCTTTTGGAACCCTTGCCACGAGAAACATAAAACGTAATCCTGCCCGAACTGCATCATTGGTTTTCATAATCTCACTGATAGTTTCCTATGGCGTGTTCGCAACTGGAAGTCTCTACTCACAGTATGATTATACTGAGCGAACAGCACACTATAATGTCGGTGCTGATGTACGCATCCAGTTGAAAGCAGGAGCAAACATGACAACAGCACTTGATGAGGTTTCAGCATACCCAGAAGTGGTTAATGTGACTCCAGAATATCAACTAAATCTCAGAGCAGGAAGCAATTCGATAGAAACTCTTGGTGTTCGACCAGATGAATGGATTAATGTCGCGTATTGGGAGTCTAATTGGTTCACAAGCAGCTTTCAAGATATGTTAGACAATCTGGGTGATGATGGAATCATTATATCAAGAGATGTAGCTAAGACATTGAATCTTGACGTTGGTGATGAAATCTACGTAAGTGGTCCATTTGGCACTGGAACTTTTGCCTTGACCATCGTTGGACTCATAGGATATCAGTCCATAATTGAGGTAGCCATTGCTGGCTTTACATTCACTACGGGAGGAGACTACATCTCTATTGTTTCAGAGTCATTTTTGAATGAAAGTATGCTTATTTACACTTCAACAGCCAATGTATTGGTAGATACCGCCCCTGGCGTTAATGGAACAGTACTTCAGGAGCAATTCATCAATGAAATAGACGGAGCATATTCCACTTTCTCAGTCACTTCAGAGATTGCTGATTACCAGTCTAGCCCACTTCGAAGTGGTAGTACGAAGATACAATATCTAGCAATCAGCTTCGCTATCATTCTTGCAATGGCGGGAGTGGCTCTCGTTGTGATTCTCACCTTGAGAGAGAAAGATGCTGAAATTGTCTTGTTATCGGTTCGAGGTTTTAGTAAGTGGCAGTTATTCAAGACTCTGCTTGCAGAAGTGATGGTTACAATTGTGTTTGCACTGATCCTCGGTGGAGTGGTAGGGTTTGCACAGAATTTGGGGCAAGCCGCACAACAAAACACAAACGCCACGGGTCTCATTAGATACCGAGTAACATTAGGAGGCGCAGCCCTCACTACAAACTTGATACTCATAGGAGTGATCTTGCTGGCTGCAATTATCCCTGTCTGGTGGGCGTCCAGACGACCCGAATCAAAAATAGATGTACTAAGAGCATAGGTGATAACGATGGATAATAAAGCGTATATTCAAGCAGATGATCTCGTGAAGGTCTTCCGGCTAGGAAATGTTGAGGTTCAGGCTCTCCGAGGACTCTCAATGCAGGTTGAGAAAGGAGAGATGGTTGCGATTGTTGGTGCAAGTGGATCTGGAAAGACCACGCTACTTAACATCCTCGGTGGAATAACCCGGGCGACTGCTGGTTCAACTGTGGTTGCAGGATACGATGTTACCAACGCAAATCCCACTCAACTCGTGGCATTACGGCGTGAGATTGTTGGGCATATCTTCCAAGAGTTGAATCTCATTCCAACCCTGACAGCCTATGAGAATGTTGAACTGCCTATGCTTGCAGCTAAAGTCGATGGTCATACCAGAAAAACCCGAGGAGAGGGTTTACTCGATATTGTTGGTCTTGCTGACCGAATGAAACACAAGCCTGACGAACTTTCTGGGGGAGAACGCCAGCGGGTGGCCATTGCTGCAGCCATTGCTAATGACCCACAAGTCTTGCTTTGTGATGAACCAACCGGGGACTTGGACACAGAGACCGGTGCTATCATTGTTGAATATCTACACAAGGTAAACAAGGAGTTTGGCAAGACTGTAATAATGGTGACTCACGACCCATCAATTGCCCGGCAATGTGACAGAATCTATAGGATTCGAGATGGTCAGATAATCTCTGTTCAATCACCAACTCAGGATGATCAAATGGGTGCAACATCCAGAGTAGATGTTATTCGTGAGCGACTTACTGAGATTAAGGCTGAGATTGCGAGACTTGATGAACAAGCACAAGCAGGCAGACTTGACCTCGGGACATTTGCTGGTAGACGTGTTGCACTTGAAGACCGACAGAAGATGTTCGAGGAAGAGCTCCACCGACTAGGATTGTAGCCATCGTCAAAACTGTTAAAGCGAATGACAGTGTCATACTTCCCAGGAAGTATGAGGGTCAATAATGACTAGAGATGCTGAGCACGAGGCTAGGACTTGGCTAGGTATGGCTGAGTCAATGATTCAGCGGATGGACTTTGAAAAGGCTGAGAGTTCCCTCAGAAAAGCAATCTCTGTAGCACCGAAATTTTCAGAAGCTTGGATTAAGCTCGGGGACTTCTTGGCAAGTCAGAACAAGATAGAAGAGGCAAGAATTGCATATCACCAGGCTGTTGAGATTGATTCAACCCTGGATGTTGCTGCGTTTGAAAATAGACTGAGTGGCAAGTCTATTGAGGCTGATGTGGATACATCTGATCTACTACTTGAAGGAGTTCAAGCAATGCTTGATAAACAGATGTACAAGGCTCGAAAGAGATTTGAAAAGGCCTCAGAGATAAATCCTGAACATGCTGCAGCTTGGAGACTTCTCGGGAACGCTAGAGTTCTAGATGGAGATGTGAAAGGTGCAAAAGAAGCACATCAGAAAGCAACAAAGCTCGAACCCTGGTCTACCAAGGAGTATCAACTCGATGAGAACCTATCACGACCAGCTGATGAGAACTCGGTTTTAGACCACACTGATTTCATGATTAGAATCATGATGACACCTCCATATGGAGAAGTGACATCTCTCATGGGTAAAAAAGAGCAGTTAGAAGAATCAACGCTTCTCATTGAACTCGCCTTGGAGAAAGACCCATTCAATCAAGAGAAATGGCGTGAATATGGTGCAGTCCTTTTACTTCAAGATAGATACGAAGATGCATCAAAGGCATTTGCAAAAAGCCTTGAGCTCAACATTGATGACTATGAGTCAGATTTTGATTACACTATTGCTCTTTACCGATATGGTGTTAATAACTGGAGATATGTCACTGAAGAAGAAGCTATGAAGCTTATGCTCTTGCGCCAGAAAATCAGGGATGGAGTTGTGTCTAGGATTTTCAAAAAATATTATTCGGGATATAGAGACCCTGACTACTTTATCTAATATCTCGATATCTTTTTGTCCTCCTCAGGAGATGTCTTAATTCAGTGATACCTATGAAACTCCCCGTCATTGTGGTCCATGGAGGCGCAACAGTCTTTGATGAAAATCATCATGATGCGATTTTGGTAGCTGTCAGGAGCGCTGCAGAAAAAGGAATGTGTGCCTTGGAGAAAGGAGGTTCTGCTTTGGATGCAGTCGAGGCAGCTGTCTGGGTTCTCGAAGAAACGAACCTGTTCACTGCTGGATTGGGTGCGTGCAAGAACCGTGACGGTGAGATCGAGCTTGATGCTATTATAATGGATGGGAACCGTCTTGAAAGTGGAGCAGTCATGGCTGTTCGGGATATAGCTCATCCGATATCACTAGCGAGATATGTCTTAGACCGAACCTCTAACTTCCAAATAGTAGGTAACGGAGCATACAAACTGTACGAACAGATGTTAGCTGAGGACTATCGAAGGGAAACCAGTTCCAAGAGGACTGAAATTGCACCCATTGCAAAGGACTGTGATACTGTTGGTGCTCTTGCTGTCGATGAGAGAGGTAGAATCGCCTCAGCAGCATCAACGAGTGGATGGCCGGGAAAACTACCCGGTCGAGTTGGCGATTCTCCTATCATTGGAGCCGGTGTCTACGCTAATGACGTTGCAGGAGCGAGTTGTACTGGAAAGGGTGAACAGATTCTTAGAGTAACCATGGGAAGAATGGCCGTGTTTCACGTGGAGCAGGGTATGTCTGTGCTTCAGGCAGCCGAGATTGTCATGTCTGAATTGCGTCAGAAAACCTCCGGTGAAGCTGGTCTGATTTTGGCTGATAGACTGGGAAATGTGGCGATCAGATTCGATACTCCTCATATGCCCGTTGCAGTCCTATCTGCTGACATGAAGGAAGTCTATTCCTCAATGACTCCCAAATGGCCAATTGACTGAGTTCTAATCTAAAAGGCGTTTCTCACCCGTTATCTTCAATATATCAGTGATATCTTGGCTGACTTCTAGACATCCCATATACTCGCCATCTCCAGAGCGGACTGCAAAATATCGTATGTGGATAGTCTTTTCCCCTAGATTGATCCAGAATTCTGCATTATCGCGTTTACCATCCCTGAAGTCCTTTAGGATTTGTTCCACTACATGAACACTCTTCTTAGGATGGCACAGCTGAACACTTCTCCCTATGATAGCTCTCGAGCGCACGAAGATTCGATCCGGTGATTCAGTAAAAAACTGAACTCGGTCCTGAGCATCAACAAAGGTCATGTCAATTGGCAGATGACTGAATATTGCCTCTAGCTCTTCTATCGAGAGTTTCCCACTGCCAAAGACAACTTCACCTTCTTCAGATACAATATCTGAAACCTTTCCTCTCCCTTTCGGTCGGATTGAGAAACTGCAATACCCAATGTCATTGAAATCTTGTACAACAGTTTCCCATTCATCTTCAGAAAACAATCTCACGGAAGCTGGGAACAAGATAGTGTTCTCTTTGTTGAAATGGCTAGCAAGTAGATTGGCAAGGTCAAGAACAAGACTCGTCATACTTTCAAGATTCTTGTTTAGATTCTCATCAGACACCGTTTCAAGATCAAACAGTTTCCTCTCAAGTGCATGAATATCTTGATGTTCACTCCACATCGCAGAAGGTGGTCCCGTGAGTCCATGCTTTTCAATTACTGGAAATAATGCATTTTCCTCACGTTGATAATGAGAATCGGATTCCTTGAAGAATCCCATGAGTTGTCTAACTCGTTCGATGTATTCCGGTTTTGTTTCTCTTTCGCCACTCGAAATCGACTGAATAAGAGTGTACAATTCATTAGCATATTCCATAAACATGGCATGTTCAGCCATCAATGTATATACAGGGTGTCCTCTCGATACTATTGGTTTGTAATCTTGTATCGCAAGTCTGAATATTTCTAGACCCATATCCAAAAGGACTTGGATGTCCTCTTCAGGAATACCTTCTTCCTTCCACTCCACTCTATAGAAATCAATCTCAAGAGGATTAATTGGGCTAAGTTTGTTCTTGAAGAGATTCTTGAGGTCAGCAATTCCTTCTCCCGAACTTATCCTATCAAGAATGTTTCTCAAGATCTTCTTTCTTTCACTTGCCATACAATCACCAGATATAGCTCATT
>JBHLRC010000034.1:0-24979 GCA_048882965.1 Candidatus Thorarchaeota archaeon | reverse complement strand
ATCGTTATCAGGGCGATAGTAGAATTCTCGGAGAATCAGAAAACAAAGTATGCAATAACCAAGTGGATGAGTCAGTAGAAGGGATTGGATCATTGTTTTCTCAGGGAGAACTCAGTCCTTTCACGGATGAGTCAAGAGAGGAGAATGACGGATACAGCTTCTGTTTTTCATGCGGAAGAAGTATCAGGTCTGATAATAGAGTATGTCCCTATTGTAGTGCTAGGCAATGAGAACTAGTAATTCCCAATTGCACTCTCACGGCGACGAGAATAATCAGATGGGTAGTGGAATGTACTCACTATACGGTTTATTCCTACATCTTTGCCTAGAGCCTTCAGCTCTTGAAGCTGTTCGATTGTTGTAACGCCCCAACGAAAGAGAGATGCTCTCCCACCTCTTCGGGTGAACTCGTTAACAAAATATAGCGATTCCACAAGCTCACTATACTCAGGACTGCCCTTTGCTGGAAGATCAGGAGACCATGGAAACAGATTGATTAATACATTCTTTGTGATTTCTCCGATTCTTGAATAATCATAACCATATTCGTTTCGTGCCCCTTCAGAAAGACCAGTTTCTGGATCAAGAAGCACTTCGACGGATAATCGTAGTGGTTGTTCTCGTCCTATAGCCTCATCAGATTCACTGGCTGCAGTCTGAAGATATTGCAGACCTTCGTGTACCTTGTCACTGCGGAATTGGTGCCATTTCTCATAGAACTCTTCATTCTCTTGTATGTACGCGTAGCTTAACCTATCTGGTTCTTGGTCAACCATTGGTGCAAACTCAGCTCTACATCGCTCACAAAAGCAAAAATTGTCACGAATGAATCCAGTACCGAAGAGAAGAATCTCATTTATCGGATATGCTCCAATCTCTTTCACGATTTCAGCACCATATTGCCAGAACTCCTTACGATTAGGACATATCTGATGTTCCATCTTCACTTGTTTGTCATTCATTGTCTGATATTTGGGGTCTCGAGCAAACCATCCATCAGTGTAAAAATCCATTCCGACAACGCCATGGATACCAAGAGCGTCATTCAATTGAACCCATTCTGAGAAAAACTCGGTATGTTCCTCTCGTACAGGTGCAGTTTTGCTTGGGTACAATACATAACCATCTGGGTCTTTACCGACAATGCCGACATCCTCCATATAGGAAGCATAGGTAGAAATGAAGTCTTTCGCAGACAATTCAATGTCTTCGGGTTTGAATAGGATTAGCATCTTCTGCATGAAGAATTCGCGATAATTCAACTTCATTTACTTTAAACCCCGTCGAAATCGGTGTAAAGCTAGCTCTCAGTCTTGATGCGTGTACCCAGTCTCCGCTATAAGAATTTCTTATCCAGACTCCCTTTTAGTTCCTCGGTCAGAAGAACTGGTCGAGAGTGGTGAAACCAAGAAACTCGTCAAAGTCGAGACCAACTGAATCAAGTACCTGTTCGAACACACTTCTCAAGATATCAATGTACGCGTCCTTATCAATCCAGTAGCTGGTATCTTTTGCTAGCTCTACAGGCAAGACCGTGTCTTGACCCTTTGTCTTTATGTACGAAACGATGGTGCCGGGCAGCGCCTTGGTTGGGTCTTGTGTCTTCTCTACGAGCATCCTTGCAGCCCTTACATGAGGGATATCTGTTTCATAGGAATGAAGTGGTTTTGTCATTTGAATTCTAAACGCCAATTCTTCAGGACTATATGGTTCCGATTTTTCCTCCAGCCTATCAATTACAGTGTTCACAATCTCACGAATCTCTTCCTTCGCTACTTCAAAACCCTTCGGATCATCTACTCTGCTGAGAACCTCCAACATATCTCGGAAAGCCTCCTGAGCAAAATCAGGAGTGTTACGTTTCTTTCCACTGAGTCCCTTGACCTCTACTTGGCCATCCTCGTAGACACCAATGTAGTTCTTCTTCCGGTCTGACAAGGCGACATACTTGTAGGTCTTTTCAACCTCAAGATCGATACCCAGTTCTTCTCTGGACCAACGTACGAGGTCATCCTGCTGTTGTTTTGTTGGATTATCCAAGAACACAGAGTCTGTGTCTCCGTAAAGAACTCGAATTCCCATCGATTCAGCCTTTGCCTTCGTCCGGATTATGGCATCTCGACCATAAGCTGTAACACTCTCAGCAGCAGGCATACAGAAAAGTTCGAAGTGCTGAGCACCTGTAACTCCATACGAGGCGTTTACAAACACCTTCAGAGCCTTCTCCACCACTGAGTACCAGTTGCGAGTCTTCTCATCAAGAGACTTATCCTTGGCCTTTGGTTTGAACCACTTGACTCGTGTGTCTCTGAAAAATCCGATTGTTTCGCTGATCATTCCTCGTTTCAATGTGCAAGTCCAATGGTCAGTTTCCGGAACCTGATTTTCCTTACTGTTCTTGCAAACATCATGAGGGCAGTCCACTGTTTCATAGCTAATGTTATGGGTTTTCATAATTGTCGGATACAAGCTAGCAAAGTCAAGCACAGTCGCATTGAAATGAACCCCCGCAACAGGTTCAATCACAATTGCGCCTTTGAATCCCTTACCTCCCACGGTTGCTTCAATCTGCGCATCGGATGCTTTCATGGTGTCGATATCAACCCGTCTAGGAATTAGATAGTCGTGGGATCGATGTTCCTGACGGAATAATGATTGAATCCATGAAGAGATATAGAATCTTGTCACATCACCCATTGACATTCGTGAGATACGCATCAGCAGAACAATTAAGCGGATCAATAGATTGTCTTCATATTGGGTGAATCGAAGAACGAGATTCGCATCCAACCAACAATAGTGAGCAAGCTCATAATATGACAAATCTGAGATGTTGTCACTGAGTTCCAGTTTACCAACACCAAGTATACCTTTAGCAATAGTGTCCAGATTTTCTCGTTGGTAAACCCCGGAAAGAGCATAGATTTTGATCGAGGGATTCGTGAAGAACTTATACGTGTCCACATGGACGCCATGCTTCAAATTCGCACGCTCACGACGCGGATCCTGATTACCTCTCAGAATAATCGGACAATGGTCCATGTTAATTTTCAGTCGTTTTGCACGGTTATGGAGGTACTTCAAGTCAAAGGTGTCACCCACAAAGGTGAGGACGAGTGGATACTGGTCCATAATCTTGAAGGCTTCACCAAGCATCTCTCCTTCCTCTTCAAAATACACTATTTCTAATTCCTTTGGGAATTCCTTGCTCTTCTTGCCCTCAGAGTAACCTTTGCGTTTTAACACGAAACACTTGTTGAATCCTTCATTGTCTGAAAGCCCGATTGCGGTTACAGGATAGTCAGTTCTATTAGGATCAGGTATACGATTCACGACTGGACTATAGACCTCAATATCCACAGCAAGGCGCCTAATCTGAGGAACTTCGGTAAAAAACATAGGCGAGTATTCTGTAATGATTGGTTCAAGACCTTCGTCACTCTGTATTATCTTCTTGAACTCATCAAGGGTCTTTGAATCTACATTAGGTGGGCAAGCAATTAGGTCACCATTCTCTATCTTATACATAAGTCCTGGAACTAGCTTGCGGTCATAGGTGAAACAGAGTTGGTAACGGATAGCAGCCTCCCATGCATGACTCACATTGTTATTATCCACCAAAGAATTACGGATGGATGTCTGGGACCCGCCGATTGCCAGAGGGTTATCACCAATAACCTTAGTCATCTTGACTGGTTTATCCTTTAGGAGATCGTGTAACTCAACCGTTTCAGCCCGAAGGAAACCGGGATTCTTTCTAGCTGTTGCTTCGACTGCCTGTGGTGGCCAATCAGTGTAACAATATGGTTTGTGACCTGTGTTATCAAACCAGAAATACACCTTCTTGTTACTTGGATTATAAAGACGTGCTACTGCTTTGTTGTGTGGACCAGAGTAATCGATGGACAATAAGAAAGAAGGGGGTAGTTCAGAAGGAGTTTCACTATCTACCACTGAAACATCTAGTGGAATATCTTCTTCATTATCCTCAGTATCATCTGATTCTTCGTTGTTTTTCGGTGAGGGATTTCCCTTTCTCGATGGATTGGGACCAGCATCAGACTGAGAGTCTTCTTCAATCGCCTCTGATTCCTCTGCTTCTACAAAGAAGTCCTCGAGTGAAGACTGATTCTCATCCGCTGATTGTTCATCATTGGGCAATGCCTTTCACAGATTAAGTGGGCTGCTCTTCCCTGATAAGCACTTCCCATTATGCGAGGCCTTCATTAGACTGATTGAACATATCAAAAACCATGGTTCGTTCAATTCAAACTGAGATTAAGCGTGTAATATTCGCAAAGATGGAGCCAGGAGAAGATGTTCTTGGGGCTATTGAAGAAGTCGCAAGAAAGCATGGTGTCCGCTCAGGTCAATTAAGTCTAATCGGAGCAATTTCCCAAGCAAAACTTGGCTACTTTCATAGAGAATCTGCAGAGTATCGAGACTTCACTGTAGATGAGGATGTTGAGGTTGTTTCATGTATTGGTGATATCTCAACTCATGAAGGAAACCAAGTTGTGCATGCACATATGATTGTTGCAGATGAAACGGGAAATTGCTGGGGAGGTCATCTGTTACCGGGATGTACAGTTTCTGTAACCATAGAGCTAGTGATTATTGAAACAGAGATCGAATTGATCAGAAAGCGAGATGATATGACTGGTCTAAATCTAATTCACATTAATTAGGTAGCTTTTCGAATCTTCTCAGCAATTTGATCGAGGTCTTCCCGAGAAGCCATAGAATCCCTATAATCAGGTGGAAACCTGAAACCAAATTGCGAATCCTTGTTTCGTGGAATTACATGAAAGTGGAGATGTGGAATCTCCTGACCAGCGCTCTCGCCATTTGCAACTAGGTTAAGGACACCCTCAGCGCTAGTGGCTTTCTTTACTCTCCTTGTAAGGTCTGCAAGATTCTTTGCTAAATGTGCAATAACCTCAGGGTCAACATCAAGCATGTTCTCATAGTGTTTCTTTGGAATCAATAGACTATGACCTTCGGTCACGGGAAACACGTCCATGAAAGCCATGCTGAGTTCATCCTCGAAAACTACGGAAGCTGGCATCTCACCTCGTACAATCTTACAGAAAATGCAGTTATCCTCGCTCATATCCACCATTTTGTTCCACAATGAGATAAAGCATTCGAATCAGGGGAACCATCTACGGAAGTACTATTAGTGCAGCCGTCATGCTGTGACTCGAAATTGTTGAAACAGGTGTATCTTCTTGAGCGGACGGAGAAAGAAAATCCTCTTTGATCAGACGCAAAATGAACGAGGTAGATTGGAGAGCACATACTCTGATCTAGGACAACTTCTTCGTGACAATGATTTCGATGTCGAAGCATACACCGATTTCATGATTCTTGCTAAGAACATTAAGACAGCAGATGTCATGGTCTTTGGTTGTCCAAACAGCTCGAAGGTAAGACCTGCAGAGATAGACGTCCTTCAAAAGTATGTGAAAGACGGTGGAGGGTTATTGCTTCTTTCTCTATCTGGCGGCGATCGAGGTCTCATGAATAACATGTCAAAAATATCAGGAGAGTTTGGTATCACCTTTGAAAACACCGCAGTCAAGGATGAGCGAAGTAATGCAGGGCTTCCAACAATGCCTATCATTACAGATATCATGTCTCACGCTTCAACAGAGGATGTTTCAGATTTACTTGTCCCATCAGCCTGCAGTCTAAAAGTAACTGGGAAAGCCGTTGCATTGGCTGTCACATCTGAATCTGCAGAACCGGGAAAAGTGCCAGTAGTAGGAATTGCTGAAGTAGGTAAAGGACGTGTAATGTGCATCGGAAGTTATGAAGTCTTCAGGAGAGGGGGCGGTCTCAAGCACAAAGGAAATTCCAAGTTCGCAGTTAATGCTTTTAGATGGCTCAGTGGCGAACTGCAGATGGTTAAGCCTAGCTCAGTGGCAAAGGAAAAGGTTCGGAAGACAACAGATGAAACAGAGGAGGAATCTATACTGACAGCAGAGGTTGAAAAGACACTGAAGAGACTTGTCAACGCAGTTTTTGACCTCCAAAAAGACATCTCAAAAGTGAAGGAAGAAGTATCGAATGTAGACAAAAATATAGAGATGCTGAGAGACCAGTTTCAGGACTTTGCTGAGAAGACTCAGCAGCAGTTTGGTATCATGATTCCAGCTAAGCAGTTTAAGACTGCAGACGAGAGTAAGATAGCAACAATCCAGTCAGACCTTAAAGCACTCAAGAAAGAGATGAAATCCGTCGAGGACCTTCACAAGCATATCGAGCAGCGACATAGCTCCGGAGCTATGCCAAAAGATGCCTATGAAGAACAAGTAGCAAAATTGAATGCCCAAGCAGAGAGTCTGAAGAAGAAGATTGACGAGAAAGAGAAAGAGCTCGCGGCGCTTTCTGAGACCCAGTGATTTGTTCTTCAGGTTTCGATAAGAGATTGAGGTTCAGGCGAAGCCATAGAAACCTTGTCAAAAAAATGAACAAAGACTAGAACCAGATGGATCAGCACTGAACAGATGATGATTTGTCCTAAGAGAACTAGGATCATATTAGCCAAAGACATCCAAACTAAAATGCTTGCAGATAAACCAGCAAGAACAAGGATGTCTGTCAGTATTCTGGTTACATTGCGTTGATTCACAAGAAGTGATATCGCCCAGATTGATGTGAAGACGCTCGAGAGTACGAGCAGAAGTCTCTCAGATAGTAAATCGACAGGCCAGCTTAGGAGGTAGGTCCAGATTCCGAAAATCAGTATTAATACAACAGTCACCAACGAGAACTCATGTAAATTCCTATTCAAATAGGTGACTCGCAGTTTTGACCCTAAAGACATACTAAATGCGACCGAGAGAAGCTGAAACCCGACGATGAATGATGAGCTGAAGAGAAGTATTGCTTCCAGACCTGTAACTAAGTCAACACCGATTGCCATCCGAGTCATCCAACCTCCAAAGAAGATGAAGAACAACCCAAGGGATAGTACTGTAATCTGTGCTATTACATTAGCAATACTCCGTTTCCGGGATACATCAGTGAGTAATTCATCAGCAACTAGCGGCTTCTCAGTGATTCCTGTCATCTGTTGTATTAGCTGCTTCATGTATCTGAATGGTGTCTTCGCATAATGGTAGAGTTTGTTTAATAGAGGGGCAAACAAATATCCAATGAAAATCAGAAGCACGTATCCGAGGTAGATGTTGCGATCAGGAATAAGAATCATGAGAGTAAATGTAATTGGTAGCCAAACCATCGATGCCGAGAATGGTACATGCGTTTCTTTATCTCGTATCATTCTTCCTGATGAAAAAATCGAGAAGAATGGCATTAGCATGACGAAGTAGTACTTGAAAACACCTCGTGGACCAAGCAGAGTAACTAGCAGCATCATTAGTAGAGTGATGTATAAAATTCGACGAAAGTAGAGCTTTTCCTCACCAATGTACTTGTCCTTGAGTATCATTACCCCTGCACAGAGAATCACAGCAAATGCAAGAGGGCCTCCTGAAAGAATCAGCGTGTCAAGGGTTTCTGCTACCACAGGCATCCCAGCCACAATGGGCAACACTTGAATCCGCATAGGTTGGTTGTATGGTGGCGGATTAACGAAGTTTCCTTCAAATGAGAAAGACCCCAAAGCGAGGCTCCAATAGTTCAAGAAATGAGGTTGTGCAATGAGATAGGGGAGCATAACAGCCCCTACAAAGATTAGAACAACTAAAACACTAATCATGAAGTTACGGAGATCGAAGTAATCGGCAACTGGTTTGAAGAATGAAATGAGTCTGTCGTACAGACTTTTCTCCGGTTTATCTATCTCCTCAGGAGAGTCTGGTTGGTTGCCTTCATTTCGCTCTCTAGGACGTACAAGTAGATACACAACAAGAGGCACCCCCAGAAACCATGCAGTCTGCTTGAAAAGTGCCGCACAGACTATTAGTAGAGTCCCTGTATGTCTCTTTCCTCGGATCAACATGTAAAAGCCCGTGAAGAAGAAGAAGACAAACGGCGCAGGATTGAACCAAAGGAAGTCAGTGTGATATAGCATCAATGGATTGAGTAAGTATGTCAGAGCAGCTACTTCTCCAACACGTTTGTTTGATGACAATTCGCTGGTAATACCATAGATTGGAAGTGCTGTCAAATATCCAAATGCAACAATCAACAACCCAATTCCCCAATTCTTCCAACCCATCAGGTTTCCCAAAGCAATTCCTGCTGCATAAAGATAGGACGTGAAGGGAGGGAACATATGAGCTCCATTCTGGTTTGTAATCCCATTCAGCTCTAGTACTCCATAATCTGGAGAATAAGGTAGAACGCCAAAAAGAGTGTTGTATCCCCAATGGACATAGTAAAAGGAATAATCACTGTAACCTTCTAATTGATACGGGATTGTGTATCCAAAGACCTGAACTACACCAGGTTCTGGAAAAGGTCCAAGCCATGCAGCTCTGGAGTTCCAATTGTTTGAGTTTACATAGTCTAGGACAGCCACATTGAACACTATAGTCCATACTATGAAGCCTATGAGAAGAACCAGTATGAGATAGCGATAGTCAATCAGAAATTTGGCAATCCTTTCGCCCACTCGAAGAAGCCATCTATCAAGTCTATTTGATAGGAGATCAACCCGCTTGCGGCTATCTTCAGGGACAGGCATAATGACTTCGATGTCTGTTCACTGATTAATATATG
The DNA here is from genome assembly GCA_048882965.1 of Candidatus Thorarchaeota archaeon. GTDB lineage: Archaea > Asgardarchaeota > Thorarchaeia > Thorarchaeales > Thorarchaeaceae > SMTZ1-45. The sequence continues at coordinate 16,285 of JBHLRC010000034.1, read as the reverse complement.
TTCCAACGCCAACTTCACTACATTTCGAGAGTCGCATTACTGAAAGCACCTGTTTTGGACACATCAATCACTGGGATGCCTTCCCATCCCTGAACATCGGTGTGGGTGATTAGAAGAATCTGCTCAAAGCTCTGGTCGTTGACCAAGTTTCTTACAACAGCCTCACGTCGGATTTTATCGAGCCCTCCAAGTGGTTCATCGAGAAGAACAGAGCGAACACGCGGAGTCAAAACTGGACTGTCCTTTAAAGGTCTGATACTACTCATGGTGCGGCTAATTCCCATACGTAGTCCAAGGCTGATAGCAGTCCTATCGCCAAAGCTCAGTTGAGAGGTCTTTTTCCATGCCTGGTCTCGTTCATCCCAAATTTTTAGCAGGAGACCAGCTCCTCCCCGACCTCTTGCAGCTGTCGGTTCGAGGTCGATTGCGGTGTATTGCCCATTTGTAAAAGCTCTAACATATGGATTGGTTGCTCCTCGAATGATGCCAAGTAGACGTTTCTGGAACACATAATCAGTAACAAATCCACTGACCAACTTTCTTCGAACGTATTTAGCATGCTCATTCATATTCCCAAGATTCGTAATTTCAGACCCGATTCGTTCCATTTCAGAGCGTTTAGTTTCAAGTTTGGTAATATCATCCTGTTCCCTCTGAATATTGCGTTCAAATTCTGAGATTTGAATCTGAAGAGCCTTCAAACTTGTTTCAAGGGAGGTGACTTCATTTCTTAAATCAGGAATATTCTCCTTGCCTAATTTCTTCAATAATGTATCAATATTCTTGATCCCACTCTCTTTCAGTAGTTTTGCATATTCCTGCTCAAACCGTGATACCTTCTCCTTTGCTTGGTCGACCCTAGTTTGTCCTTGACTTGCTCGTTTAACAGCATCTTGACTCTTAGACATCCTAGTCAGTTGTTTGTCGTAATCATCAGAAGATGCCACAAGTTCGGTCTTCCTCTCTTCAAGGTGTTTTCTTTTTGATTCACCATCTCTGATTGTTTTCTTGTATTCGTCAACTAGTTTTTTCCGTTCTGCGAGAGAGAGAGGCTTTGCACAAGTTGGACACTCAATTATGTCTTCAGCTCCAGCAGCTTCAAGAATTTCTATCTTATCCTCAAGATCACGATTTGTCCCCTGAATTAGACCAATCTCCTGATCCACAGCTTGGATTTTACCCGTGATTCCTCTGCGTTCTTGCTCAATCCTTTCACGGCCTTTCTCAAGTGCATCCAGTCGCGCATTCAGAATCTTAGCACTGGCATCAACAACACCAGCATCTGCTAGATCTTCTTGAAGTCCTTCACTCTTGACCTCAACCTCATTCATCATTTTGTCAAGCTGTGTGCGAGCATCATAGATCTTCCTGAGAACATCAGAATCCGGAATCCCATCAAGGAGTTTCTTTGAGGATTCAAGTTCTTTCTTTCGACCTGTTAATCCATCCTGAAAATCCTTGATTCTACTCTCACAGCCTTTGATTTGCTCATCAACCTGTTCAGGGCGTATATAATCAGACTCTAAAGCATTCACCTTGGATTGAATATCTTTCTCTAGGTTCTCTAGGTGACTTGCCATCTGATTCAGTAAGTCGATATCATAGATTTTCACTAACAGGTCTCGTAACACAGATGCGGTAGCATTCGCAATTACTGCAACCTCCCCTTGGCGGACTAGGAGTGTGCTCAAAGCCTGATTTAACTCAAGACTGAGGATCTCATCAAGTTTGGAGTTTACAGACCTGCTTTTGTCGGCAATTCGTTTCCATGCACCATCTCTCTTTGTGTACAAGACTACTGCCATCTTGTTAGCGGGATCATATGAGCGGTCTATTTTGTACTGATTTCCTGCGACCTGAAACGAGAGTATCACTTGACAGGAAGTGGATCTGAAATTTATGAGTTCGTCATTAGTGAGTCCGACTGCATCAGCTCCCCAGAGACCCCAAAGAATAGCTTCAAAGAGTGATGACTTGCCTGTGGAGTTCGGACCTTTAATCAGTATGAGACCTTCAGGAAGTTCAGCATCGCCTTCAGGAAGACTGAGATTATTGAAAGGTTTGAAGTTTCGAACCTGAAGCTGGAGAATCCTCATTTCCCACCCTCCATGAGTGAGTCTGAATTTAATTTTCCCTCTCTTTTCCCCACTGCATACTCAAGAGCATGAACAGCAATCTTTGTCAGAATGTCAGGGTCCAGACTCTTGTCAATCTCTAGCGTTTCTAGATAGGCGTGAAAGTCTTCTTCTGGGTCCTCAATGAGGTACTCTGATTCAATTTCTGGGTAGGATGCCGCAGTGAACTCAGTATCCAATGATTGCCTGACTACCCAAAGGAACTGAGCTATGTTGTAATCTGAATCCTTTGCCAATACTTTGATTCTCAAAGATTCTAGTGTAATTCCAAGGTCAAAGGAGCTGACACGTGTTGCTTTTCCTTCGAAAACCAAACGAATTCTTCCAGCAGTCTTGGGATTCCAATCTGTCTTTAGTCCCAATTTGTTGAACAGACCATACACCTTGTCTGAAATTGATTCCACCGTATCATCCTTAGCGAGTGTAATCTTCTCGCTAATCACAGTTCGATCATACTCAAGAATGTGAGGAGTCACAACAGGTTTTGAACCAAGTTCAATGTCAACAACAAGGAATCCTTTCTCATGACGAACCTCGTCAAATCTCCATCGCTCAGGACACCCTGCGTACCATGCCTCTTCGGAGTGTTTGTGTTGGTGATGATCATGACCTAATGCAATATAGTCATAGTCCATTGAGAAGATGCTATTGAACAAGGTTTCATCAATATTCATTCCATGTGCCACAGCGATTGATGGTCTGGATCTAACCCTGCTCTGGTGCGATGTTATCCAGTCATCGAAGCTAGTTGTCAGACCTGCAGACTTTAGCACAGCCGAATCCATGAATGGAAAGCAGTAGACATCCAGATTTTCATAGGAGTGAACAAGAGGTTCTCCAGTTCGCACGGCCTTTTTCAGGTCTTGTTGCGTTGCTACATCTAATCCAGGAACTGCCAGCTTCAGACTGTCTAGAAGAGAGACCTCTAGCAATCGATAGAGACCGTGGTTTCCTTCAATGACCAGAACAGGAATACCAGTCTTCTCGATAAAATTCTGCAGGACAGTGATTGCAGTTTCTTGGGCAACAACTGGTGGTTGAGAGGGGTTTCCCTCCCAAGGTGAATTATAGAGGTCTCCAGAATGAACAACGAGGTCGACGGGAGGATCGAGTACAGATATCATATCAAAGAGTTCTTTGAACCGCTCATAGAAATCGTTCTCAAGTAGTTGAGAGCGCATCTCTTCACCCCATACATTGGGACGTATACCACTTCTGGGACGTGTACCAAGATGCGTGTCAGAGATGTGAGCGATTCTTGCTTTCATTCAGTCATCCTCAGAGAATGTGTTCTTCACTCTTCTTTGAACCTTTGTCTTTGTACTTGTGTTTGTCCTTTTGATATATATCATCAAATAGTGGAATTCGCACGGGCAGTGGAAGTTCCCTATATGATTGGGTAATGATTGCCTCTCCTCTTGACATTACACGAAACTCGTTTTCAAATCCCGATATGTTCACACTTGCATTCTCTATACAGGCACGTATCTCTCGTTCATTTCCAAGTCGCAGATTAATTTCCGTATTCATCTGGCTCAAGATGACATTATCAAGTACACTAACCTGCTGGCTGACGACCAATAGACCGATGTTGAACTTTCGACCTTGGCGAGAGATGTCCTTGAAGACAGATTGACCACGCATCAGTTCGGGATTGAGAATCGAAGGTGCCTCTTCCACGGTCACCTGTATCACAGGAAGTAGTTTGGGATCCTGTACAGGGGTATCGTCATCAACGCCGCCATAACCATAGAAAGAACGTGCATGGGTCTTAACCTTAGAGAAGAAAGATGATGGCAGTCTCATCTGACCCTGACGCTCAAAATCACCAAGATTTCCACTACTCTTGAGTGCTCTCCTCATATCTGATAGTGTTCTAGTAACAACGGTTGTAAGTAGAAATTGTTCTCGGTCACTCATCAGACTCGTATTGACTACAAGGACCCGGCCAGTTTCCATTGCTACGAAAATATCACCAAGTATTGATGTCCCAGTTTCCACATAAATTGGTGATCGGCGGAGAAAACTTAACCTTCGCTTCACTGCTCTCAGAGTTCCCTTCTGAACATTCGCCGATTCTGCATCATCCTCGTTCATATTGAGGATTGAGGAGATCCAATCCTCACCATGTCGGGAGTATTGAGCATCAATGAAAGATGTCATCTCTGCAGTAAATTCACGTATTGAGTAGAGGTCACGCGGTTGAATCTCAGACCATAGTATTCTGATTTCTTGAGCGTATTTCCTGACGTCTCGAGTCGTAGCTCGCTTATGGGTTGTAAGGTAGTAAAATTCCCCAATGACTTCCTTCCTAGTTGATGCGCTCATGTCCTCAACCACATGCTGAATTCCGTATTTGTCCACACCTTTAGCAAACTCATCATGTGGATCAATACAAAAAGCGGAAACACGTTGTGTATCAGCCTTTTTATTTCTGAAAGCATCCAAGTTATTGTCAATAATAGATTTGATAAGCACCATCATCAGATTGCTCTTTCCAGCTCCTGTAGATCCAAAGATGCCTACATGCATTGGTAAAAACTTTGATGGAATCTTGATTGGGACATCAAGGGTGTTTTCACCCACTTGAAGGTCACCAACATACACTTCACCGTCTGTCTGACATGCTAACATTGTTCTGACATTTTCGTCAGAGGTACCAGGAACAGGACGATATACAGAAGCCAGATGGTCAGGGAGCCGTCTTGGAGAGTTGAAAACCCATTCCTCACCTTTCTTCTCTGCATAACCTAGCATTCTTCCACCAACAGAGAGCAACATGTTTCTCTCGATACCAGAAAGATAGGCATCTCCTTCCACCATGAGAGTACCTGCGATACGTGCAAGATCATCAACCTGACGCAAATAGTTCTCTAGACCGAGGACTCTGAAGAAGAAGACTCTCTCATGATTGTCACGACTGGAGTATATCAGAAAGATTTCTCCCACACTGATATCACGATTACTCCCCATTATCCCAAGGGTAGTCTGGTTACCTACACCAACTTTTCCATAAAGCTCTCCAAGTTTGTCTTTATCTAAACTCATTTTTCATTCCTCGGTTTACAAATTATAATCAGCACGGAGGTCCTGCGCTTTTCGTTTCTCAAGGCCCATTTCAGATTGAACATCCATACATACTTCCTTCGCTAATCTCAAGTCTTCATAACTCATTTTGCAAGATTCATGAGCAAGTGCCAATGGGACTGGATACCCATACCAACGAGCATCCCGAGACATAAACTCGAGTTCAGCAAAGAGTGCTTTCTCATTTGTTCTCGTTGCTCCAGGGTTTCCTGGAACAAATATATTCTCGAGCCACCAAATCCGGTCGAAATCAATTCTCGAAGGTCGGTTGTCCCGTGAGAAGCTGAAAAGATAGGGTACTGCTAACATTGGCGGTATGTAGGTCCGGTCCTCATAGATATGGAGACCACCCTCTGGGTCTTCTTTGCTTGGAAGATGACAGAACCACTTTGCATTTTCGCCAAATACATCTCTTGCCATGCCTGCTATTCTATGTGCAAATGGGATTGTGTGATTCTTGCTCACAGCGCATAAAATGACATTCTTCTGTCGAGCCAAGGCACAGAGGTCTCTCAGCATGAATCCACTCGGCATAGATGGATAATGCCGAACGAAGTGCATGAAGACTGACAATGCTCCATCCAAGAGGAGGTATTTGGGATTTAGGTCACTCATCAGAAGGTTACGTGCTGCTGCATATTCACTCACCTTTCTTATCTCTTCATGGACTGTAGGATTTGTCAGCAACTGCTCACGAGATATCAACGACTCGATCTCTCTCAAACGCGGCACATGCTTCTCATATTCTGTATCAACGAAGTCTGAGAATGATGTGATTTTACCCTTCGTATAATCTTGGAAGAATGGAAGAGTTATCTGGAGGACATCCTTCAATGGGTATATGTTAGCGAGGGTTTCTGCGAGTTTTTGGCGTGCATCACCACGTACTCCTGAATGCCAGTGAAGGTCTATGTGAGGTTGTTCTCCTAGCTCACCCTCTAAAACTTCTCTTTCAAGGGGTGTGAATAGGTTGTCAGATTGTGTATTGGTACTGACTACTATGGTAGATGTGCTAAGTAGATGAATCCGGATGTCATCCAGTGTCATAAGACTATCAGTACCTGAACCATCGATTGCAGCTATTCGAAAATCATTTTCTAAGAGGACATCAGGACTGTAAGGTGTGAAAGTGTCGAGAAGACGTTCTTTGATTCTTGCCTCATCCTTTGCGAACTCTTGCTCATCACGACGGTCCTGCTGATTGTTGATATCCGTGAAGACCAGCTTCAAGTTTCGTCTGAACTTCTCAGTGAGAATCTTATCTAACATAGAATCCAACTCGCTCAATACAATTCCGCAGGACTTGAGGACCTCTGAAACTCTGTCTTGTTAGAATCATATAAGGGTAGCACTCGGAGGAGCTGAGAGTTTATGAAAGGCGCTGAGAAACGCTCTAGTTAAGGAATTCCTTGACAAAATCACATAGGTTCGAAATTACCTTATTAATAACCAGCTTGACGATAGTAGTGCAGCAGATATTCTGGCTTGACCGTACCAGATTGAATCGACGGGACGTGATTTGTTGCTCAAGATTACATACTTTGGAAAGACCTCATTTGCACTCGAGTCTAATGAAACATCGGTTCTTCTCAATCCCGGGATATGGGATGGAAAGGAAGTTGTACCAAACGATTTCAGTGCGAGGATTGTAATAGCGACAAATCAGTCAGACGAAGCAGTCGGAAATGCAGCTACAATCGCAGTCAATTCAAAAGCATGGTTTCTTGGCAATCAAGGAGCATCTGACAAGGCTTCAGAACAAGGTGTCAAACCGTGGTTACTTCACGTTCTCAAACCTGAGATTCCATATGAGGTTCCAGATGTGAAGATCACTCCATATTCCTTATCGAAGATTGATGAAACCGAAGGTGGTCGAATCGAAAATCTTGGTTTGTACATTGAAATAGGAGAGATGAAGGTAGGATACCTCGGTGACTCTGTTATCAGAGGACCATTCGAGCAGTTCGATATGGACGTTCTCATAGTTCCAACTGGGGGAGACGGCGTCTTTCAGGTAAAAGATGCAGTTAGTTTGTGCATTGACGCAAAACCACGAATTGGAATACCTATGAGATGGGCAACGATGGATGATTCGATGAAATTCTCCAAATATGTACAGCAATTTGGTCAAGGAACGACTCCAATAATTATGGCACCAAATCAAGTTCTTGAGGTCTATTGGGCTGCAGGAAACGAGTTCAGATACGAGCTAAACTGATATTCTCCTGTTGCCATGGTACGCAAGCCAGAAGAGTCCCAAAATACTGAATGACACAAACGGGTGTGCACTGAATGAGCGAAAGAAAGAAGGTTGTCATCGACCTTGAAGAATCAGAAAAGGTAGAACTTGGAGAACAATCCGAATTGACTAGCATAGATGCTTCGGGCGTTCTCAGCGTTATCAATGTATCAGAGCAAAATAGAATATGGAACGTAAAGGTTCTCCTTGGAGAGTCACGTGATTCCACAGATATTGATGAGGAATCATTAGCTGGCGGCGAAATCGATGCAGGTGGTAAATGGGAGACAAATTATGGCATCGCTGCAGGAGCTCCAATTCTCACTTTCAAGGAGGTGTTTGACACCTGTGGCAAGATTGAAACAGAGGAACCACACTGGGCATATGCTTTTGGTGTAGAAAACCCAGTCAAAATCACACTCACAGTCACCAATGAAACAGATGGTGAGATAGGCAGTATCATTCTCAACAAGACCATACCCCCTGAACTATCTGATATCACCATAGTTTCTGCGAAATCAGGTGTTGCAGAATATGATGAAGGTACAAAACAGGTTGTTTGGAAAGATTTCATGATTTATCCTCACGAATCTACCTCACTGGTCATCAGTGCCACTGGAGTTGTTGAGGACACAGAAAATCGGGATGCGGGTGGTGTTGTGATTACCTATCGTGCTGAAGAACAACAGAGATCGGTTCTAGACCCAGACTTGAGTGCACTCACCGAATTCTTGACAGGAATTGAAACTGCTGAAACTGAACCTAATACTTGGACATGCACACTCGAATGCTCAAATGAAAGTGATCTCATTGTTAGATTAGACAAAGCCGAGGTTTTTCTAACACCAGAGGATGGTAGTGAAAAACAAAAGATGATTGAGGAAACACCAGGTATAGAATTGGAACCAGATCAGGAATGGAGTTCCTCATTCGAAGTTGAGAGCAAATCAACACCCAAGTGCTCACAAGAGCTTGTATATACTCCGGTAAAAGAGGTCAAGAAGAGGGTTATCGGTTCTATAGAGAAGGCATCTCAAGATGTTCCTGTTTATAATATTGAATACTCAAAGGAGTTTGACCCACCTTCGGTTGACAGTTTTGATAAGACACCGGTGGAGGTCACAATTGAGATAAAGAATACTGGTTCTGCGAAACTAAATGAGTTCACGATTGAAGATAATCTACCAGATGATGTCATGCCTCCAACCAGCGAGCATATCACAGTATGGATCCGCGACGAGGAGTACACGGGACCATATGAGTTCATCATTGACCCTGAGGATCAGGACCCTGAAAAGGATCACAAATTGACCTTTAGAATCGAGGGATTGAAGGAAACAGTTGGAGAACTTGAATCAGGTGAGAGCCTGAAGATCAACTATGCTGTGATGGCTTGGCGAAGTCGTCCAGAGAAAGAGTATCCTTCTCCTGTCACATGCACTGCAAATACAGACCCAGCAGGTTTGCCCATAGTTGTCGAGAGCCCAGAAGATGGACACAAGATTGGAGTGATCTACAAGAAACGTGCAATCTCAACTAAGAAAGCAATCAACAAAGGTGCGGGTGCTGGCGAGTATATTGTTGTACTTGTAGTAGCCAACAATGGAGAAGTGACCGCCGAGAATATCCAAGTGACTGATTGGATTCCAGCTGGTTTTGAATATATTTCCACAGACCCTGAGGAGGATGCGCCAGAAATATCAGCAACTTCGGACGGGGCAAACATGGTCTTTTCATGGACCCGCATGAATCCAGGTGACAAAAAGAAAATCAAAGTCACGGTTCAGGGCGAGGGCGAATATGAGCGCCGTGAGCCCGAGGTTTCCTCGATATAGCATAGAATACTATGAATGGACTAGGGAACTATTCCCTAATCCGTTCGACATAATTACTCTTCTTCATTCTCAATCATTTCAAGTTCTTTACGCGTTTCTTCTAACTCAGCATCTATGTCTTCCAGTGGAGCATAGTCATCTCCCTCAGATAGATGTGTATCTAGATTATAGAATACCTTGAAGCCAGAGAGTGCCTTGTGTAGTGCATTAGATATCTCTATGATTGCACTTCCAAGGTCTGCCTCAGTCATATCTTCTTCATTGTGTTCATACACAAAATCATAAGCCCCTCTAATGGGTTTGAAACCTAGGTCTGTGAGTCTGGTTATGACTTGCGATGGTGATGCGCCTTCGCTGTAAAACCAAACCGACACCCGTGTGACATACCTAGACATCATGAATCACCCAAATTCTTCAGAACATGCGACCGCCTTTTTAGCTTGTATATGACCTTTTTCATAGGAATAAAATTCACCTCATTTATGAACAACCAATGAGAAATCTTCGTGCTTCAAGACATGCTTCCATTGGCTTTTGCACTCACACTTTAAATCTTCCAAGGCAGAAGGATCCTGAGTAAGAGAGAATTGACGGATCGCATCAACAATTTGACCATCGCACTTACCGCAGTTATGAGCACCCCGCTTCTTTCCTGCTGCCACGGGGTCGCAGATAATCTTCATCCAGCTATCGGATGCGCTACTAGCTTCGCGGATAATCTCTATGACGCTCCATAGCCAAGGAGGTCTATAATTACCTCTTGACCATAACCGCTCAACAAGAGTGTCTTTTTGAACATTAACGGGATTCAAAGAAACTGTGGTTACACCCATTGCCTTTGCGTCTTGGATTGTTGTAATTGCATCTTGAAGGGCATCTCGTTCAGTGAGAAATGGAGGTTTGAGTAAAATGTAGGCGCGCATGCCAATATTGTAGTTCTTAGCTGTTCTCAGGGCGTCTTTGAAACTCTGTAGATTAAAATTCTTGTTAATACACAGAGATCTAACTGTGTCACTCGAGCTTTCAAGACCCATACCAATTTCGATGATTCTATCACCCAAAATGGTTCGAACATCTGATAGAATTGAATCAATAATATATTCAGGCCGTGATTCTAAGATTACCTCGCGAACCCGATTATCGTTAGCAATTGCCCGTAGAATAGCAATACGTGCCTCGGAAGGGACTTCTTCATCATCAAAGAAACTACCACTTGTGTAAATTTTGATAGATAGTGGTGCTTTTTTCGTTTCTAAGTCAGCCATAGCTATTTTGAATTGTGCAACAATCTGCTCGGAAGTCGGTTTTTCCTGAGTGCCGTCAAGAAGATAACTACACATTGTACAACCACCCGAATCACTTCGAGCATGCGCACAACCTATCGTCGATAGGACTACAGACAATGCTGTACCTTGTTCTCTACCAATTCTTGCCGAGGTAATCCATTTTGCAGCGGGTCTTGTTGGGTTTCTCTTCTTTCGCATACTCAAAGATTTACCACGAGCTTGAAGAGTGGCTTCTTGAACAGTCGCATTGATTCGTCTAAAGGTTTCCTCCATGATTTTCACTCCTTTTTGTGACGAACATTGACAGCTCTCCCTCGTTTTAGCTCACACATCTCGCGACCTGACATCTCACTTCTTCCTACAGCAATGACATCATGGGAGTTGTTGATGACAACAACCTCGTCACCGGGTCGTATCGAATAGTCTGCTTCCTCCACGCCAACTGCAAAAATTGATCCACCTTTTATCCTCGGGACATCAAGACGCACCCAATAACGATTCAGTGGCATAAGTAACCTCCCGCCAGCCAATGTCAGTGAGAGAGTTCCGCTCTCTGCTACATAGGAACAGACCTGCTCTCCATCGACGTTGCAAAGGATTAATCGATATGGTTTTCCTTTGAGCTTTGCATCTTCTGGAACGAGGACATTTCCTGCTCCGACCCCAAATTGGTAGTCTGCTGTGGCTCTGACAATTTCCTCTAGTTCAGTACGTGGACCGCCAGATATTGAAAGAATCTCTCGAAGTTCCATAAGGGTTTCTTGCAGTGCATCAAGTGATTCACGACTTGTTGCACGATTCTCTGGTGTTGTGTAAATCAAACTCTGCGCAATCTTGTTTTCAGCAGCTCGGACAATATCTAGATATCCCCCAGAAACATGTGCAATCACCACAGATGAATCGCTGAACTTCTTGAGATGAGTGATAAGAGCCGTGGACCCAATTGCAATCTCTTCAGAGTCCCAGTCTCCAGTCACGGGGATGTCATATTGTCCAGCAGGATAAATGCGTTCCAATTCGCGTGGAACCAATCCCAGTGGCGAGGTCAGAATTACTTGAGCAACTCTTGACGCCATCCCACCCAAAGAAACCTCAATTACTACGTTGAATCGACGATGTGATTTAGAATCAGAATACGGTTTCTTTGCTGAACATGGCAGAAGCAGTATTATTGGTTTGTTAGAAGGAGCAGCATATCTCTCAGCAACAAAGTTTCTGAATCTTCTTACTACTGGTGCATTGTATGATTCTGCTCCAATCACTGGAAGAGCATCAGGTCCGGATGTTGGGGAAAACTCCTCAATGTAGTGATAGAGTTCCCTGTTAACAAGTCTAACTAGAGTAGCATATGCAGGACTGTTATGAGTTGTACTCTCAACAAGCCATCTTAGACGTCCTGATTTCATTGCTTCTGTGGACTCGGAGATGACTGACAAGTAGATATTCAGATTGTGATTCAGGAGAATCCCGGATAGGTCTTCTTGTTCAGCCTTGTCGAGTTTGGAACAAGCTGAACATGAACAGAAACGATGAGTCTGTCCAATCTCAATCTTTTCGGATCCGTTCTTCCATAGTCTTAATCCACTCGCAGCAGCCTCTTGTGCATGGTCTATGTCAATGATGTCAAATCCTGTGTAGAAAAGGAGAGGAATGAGACCGGGTTCAATTCGACCCACAGCCATTGTCATCATGAAGAGCGGTAATTTACTTCGAAGCTTGATTGAGTTGAAGTCTTGGGGACCTAGTTGACCATTGAAAGAGAATACCGCTCCGGTAGATCCAAGTTGAGCATAGTCACTGATTGACTCAGGTTCTGTTTCAGCAGGAATTCTGACAAATGTTCTTGCTGGGTTGACACCTGATTTAATTCCTGTTAGAACCTTCTGTTGATATTCTAGAACCAATTCAGGAGCACTTCGTGTGATAGTAGCAAATGACATCAATGAGGGCAATATCAACGAGTCCGCCTCTCTCAAATCAGAAAGAGAGAGTTCATTGATGTCACCGATAAAAGGTAGTGAAACAAGCATAGGTCGCTCAGATTGAAACTCATCCCGACCCAATGTCCCATAGGAGATGATAGAATCACTGGAAGCAAATGAGGACGCCAACAATGGAGTTGTGAATATGGTGGAACCTGAGATGTATTCTCCCACACGAGCAGGACCATCATGACCACGACCAACACGAAACTCAACCACTCAATAATCACATCCTTAGACAAGGGGTTGATACCCCATATATCCCTCAGTATCAACAGTTGTTTCTACCTTGGCTAGAATTCTCTCAATACTTTCAAGGGCGCCTAGTTTGAACAGGGGACTGTTGTTATTACCACAATGATATGAATATGTGCACAGAGGACACCCATCGATAGTTTGACAGTCACACTTCTCAAGAATCGTCTTCGCTCGTCTAAATGCCTCATCCAACCTTGTAAATAGAAGCTTCGATGCCCCATTTCCTCCAGGACTACCATCATAGACGAAGATGATGCCTGAGTCACCCATTGAAACACCGCCTATTTCTCTTGTACCGCCTCCGGTGAGCATATCACTAGACTCAATCACCACATGTTCCAGTGCATGAAATGCTCCACCAAAGAGCTCTGCAGGTCCCATCCTTGGGCCCTTCAAATTGGCAAGTTTTCCTGCAGCGTGATCATTGACAGCTTTGACTGGTTCAGGAGCTGTAAATGCAAATCCACGAGTCTGATACTTGTACACAAGAGGCGATGACAGACTTGACCTGTTCAACACTCGTCCAGTTCTTGTTTCCTTCTTCACATATCCCTCAACTGTCTGAGTCATCTCAAGGGTACAATAGACAGCGTTGAGACCTAAAATCTTGCTTCTCTCAATTATGTCAATTATTCGGGGCATTGTTGAATAGAGGGGTTTAGTGTGAGTGCTTCTGTCGGTATGTGGAACAACAGAAGCCCGACCAAGACCGGGAGTGTACCTGAAGTCAACAGACAGATAGTTCTTGCCACCATGGAGATAGATGGCTCCTGGATGAAGCTCTTGGGCAGCCATAGGCATTGAGCGCTCACCGAGAGTCTTATTGCCAGACTTAATCTGAACAGCATCCCCAATCCCACGAATACTATAGGAACGCCAACGTTTTCTTGCTTGGTCAAAATCAGTAATGCTGACTTTGTCATCAGTGATTCGGATGAAACCGTCACTCTCGAGCTTTTCAAGGATACTAGTATGGCGGGAAAAGTCCGAAACTTTCAGTTTTCCACTCATAGCCGCAGCAATGAGCTGATAGTAGCCAACAACTTCATTCTCTGGTTCCATGTACGCAGCGTCGATGTCTGAGAAGTATTTCTCGGGCTGATGCCTATAGAAGGAGGAGATTGGATCATTCTCTCTAAGAGCTAAGATTGCAACACTCTCCTGTCCTTGACGTCCAGCACGTCCCACTCTTTGGGTCAGTCTGGTGATGGACACAATCATGCTAACAACACTATCCAAATCGCCAATGTCAATACCCAGTTCCAAGGTGGGTGTGGAAACGATGACAGGGAGGTCGCCTGATTTGAATTGGTCCTCAACTTGGCTCCTATACTTCTTTGATAGCCCTGCCCTATGGACCATTGTTTTTACGCCGGTATCACCAATGAGCATATTTAGAACTTCAGCTTCAGAGTGCGTGTTTCCAAAGACAAGTGTCTTGAAATCACCCTTTTGCAGTTGATTGACTAGGTCCACTATCATACTGTATTTGCTTCTCATTCCAGGATAGTACATCATGAAGTGTACTGGTCCACGCTTTGCAGTTGTTGACTCTATAAGACGAACCTCTGAGTCAAAGAGAATGTCTGCAAACTCCTTGGGATTGGAAACTGTGGCAGATGCACCAATCTTCTGAAACTGACCTGACTCTAGCTCCAGTCGTTTGAGTATGTAATAGACATTTGTCCCCATAGAACCGGTATAGAGATGAATCTCATCAAGAACAACAAACTGGACCGTCCTAAGTAGGGACACCAGTCGAGACTGCGCCCAACCAAGGTGATAGTGAAGAACATCAGGATTTGTCAAGAGGATGTCTGGAGGTGCCTCGTATATCTTTTGACGGGCGTTCTGTGAAACATCACCATCAAAAATCGATACTGTAAGGTTAGAAGTTTCGCACATTTGTTGAATCTTATCATACTGGTCTCTAGCCAATGCCTTTGTAGGATATATCAACAAAGCTCTGACACCGGGATTTTCGAATGCATCCTGTACAGAGAGGAGCAACTTTCTGATTATTGGGAGGATAAAGGCTTCAGTCTTACCTTGACCAGTTGGTGCGGCAATGACGATGTCCTCACCGTTCTCAATAGCATTGAAGGATTCCTCTTGAAACTTGTAGAGTGTGGTGATTCCACGATCTTGAAGGTGTTCTATAAGACGCGTTGGTATGTTTAGCTCATCAATCTCAACGCCGTATTCTGCGTCAGTGGCAGGTATAAGCTGATACTTCACAAGATAATCCCGACCACTCGTGAGAAGATTTCTCAGAGGCTCTGAGAGTTCATCCAGATTAGCCCCACCTTCAATTACCAATTTCTCGATAGTTTCCTTGGACTGAACTCTTGAAGTCGGGTCAAGTTTTCGTTTCTTTCTTGGTGTGTCAGCCCCAGATCCAAGATACTTCTTCTTTCGATAATCAGTAATAACGGAAGCAGTTCCAGCCTGAATCTGCGTTGAATATGCTTCATATGCATCGAATAAGTCTGTCTTTCGACCTCCAACTGACACTTCAACATTACATGACGAACAGGTCACTGTCCAGATATCGCCGCCTTTGTGAAAGTCAAGTCGGGAACCGCATTTTGGGCAGTGAAGAACAGGCACAGTAATCACCAAGGCTTCTAGAAACCAAATCCGTTGAATACCTCTTATCAAACTTTGGCACTGACAGACATTAAAGAACTCCAAGGTGCTAACAACAAGTTTATAATGGTTGTGCATTCAATTCGCACAACCGACCCGGAGACGGGAGACAATAACTATGGTCGAAGACATTAATTCCGATGACATTCCAAAGATCATCGAAGATAACAAGGTAGTTTTCGTGGATTGCCATGCTATTTGGTGTGGACCCTGTAGGACTTTAAGCCCCATTCTTGAAGAGCTCGATGAGAAGTACGAAGGTAAAGGTCTCAAAGTCGTCAAACTTGACGTTGACCACAACAGAGATTTCAGTATGGAAAACCAAATCACTGGTGTACCAAGCGTATTGGTCTACTCCGAAGGAAAGAGAGTCATCTTTGACGATGGAGCAGGCAGAAAGATGGACAAGCTGGTTGGTGTAATGCCACCAGAAGTATACGAACAGATTGCGGACAACCTTCTAGCTGAAAGCCCAGCATAAACGCTGTATTGAGGGGATTCGTCCCCTTCTTCTTTTCTTTTCACTTGAGATTAGTCATCATTTAACCATTCTAAGGTTCAAGTAAGATTCATAGCCTGTCACGTAGCAGGAAACTCATGGTCGATGATGTGTCGCCACAAGATGTTGAAAGAGCAAAAAGGGATGCAAAACTCCTTTTTGTTGATGCTTGGGCCGAATGGTGCCAACCGTGTAAAGCTCTGACACCCATTATGGAAGAACTGGAAGAGAAATATGCAGACAATGATGATGTCAAATTTCTCAAGGTGAACACACAAATCCACCGCGAGTTTGCTATGGATAACTCAATCCATG
>JBHLRC010000033.1:0-25507 GCA_048882965.1 Candidatus Thorarchaeota archaeon | reverse complement strand
AGCCTTCTCTGGCTTGAATCGGTTTAGAGTCAGAGCATTTGTGACGACACTCACGCTTGATAGAGCCATTGCCAAACCTGCGAATTCAGGTCTTAGAACAAGACCAAAACCTGGATACAGGAGACCTGCGGCTATTGGTAATAGAATGATATTGTAAATCAAAGCCCAGAAGAAACCCTGCTTGATCTTTGCCATTGTACTTTTCCCAAGTTGGATACCGGTGACGACATCGAGAAGATTGTCCTTCACCAGAACAATGTCACCCGACTCAACTGACACATCAGTCCCAGAACCAAGTGCAATTCCAACATCTGCCTGTGCTAGGGCAATTGCATCATTGACACCATCTCCAGTCATAGCGACTATTCGACCGTCTTGCTGAAGCATCTTGATTTGTTCTGCCTTGTCGTTTGGAAGAACCTCAGCAAGTACATTGTCGATACCAACATTGTCTGCAATCGATTTTGCAGTTTCCAATTTGTCGCCTGTGATCATCCAAACTTCAATTCCAAGATTCTTCAGGGTATGGACCGTCTGAGTGGATGATTCCTTTAGTTTGTCAGCAATTCCTAAGATGGCTAGTGCCTTGCCACCATAAGCAGCATACACAACGGTTTTTCCAGCCTTTTCTAACATTAAGATATGATTCTCATATTCGGAAAAGTCAACTTCATTGTCCATCATGAACTGGTGACTGCCAACAAGAATCATCATATCGTTGACAGAAGCACTAACTCCTTTTCCTGTGGTATAATTGAAATCATTCGAACTTACGATTTGAATACCACGCTCTTGAGCCTCGTATACAACCGCCTCAGCCAGAGGATGTTCGCTATTCTTTTCAACAGCAGCAATCAGACCAAGAGCCTCATTATCTGAATGGTCATCTATGACTTTGATATCTGTGACAGTTGGACGACCAATGGTGAGTGTCCCAGTTTTGTCAAAGACAATCGTATCGATGACTGGGATTGTTTCAAGACCGTCTCCCGTCTTAATCAAAATCCCATATTGAGCTCCTTTCCCTATTCCCACCATAATGGCCGTGGGAGTGGCTAAACCCAATGCACAAGGACAGGCAGCAACAAGAACAGCAATTGTGAAGTTGAGTGCTAATGTCCATTCGATGGTCATGATCAATGTCCAGAACAGAAAAGTTGCTATCGCAAGAATCAGAATGACCGGAGTGAACACACCAGCAATCGCGTCAGCTTTTCGCTGTATAGGTGGTTTGTTTGTCTGCGCTTCCTCAACCATTCGGACGATTTGAGAAAGAACTGTGTCCTGTCCCACTTTGTCAGCACGAACCTGTAAGACACCATTCTTGTTGACAGTCCCGCCAATGACCGAGTCACCTTTTGTCTTGTTGACAGGAACTGATTCTCCTGTAATCATAGACTCATCAACAGAGGACTTTCCTTCTAGGACTTCTCCATCAACAGCTACACGGTCTCCCGGTCGTATTAGTACTATATCATCAACCTCTACATCCTCGATTGGGAGTGTGAGTTCCTCACCATTACGTATGACGATTGCTACTTTCGCCTGCAGGTCCATGAGACTCCGAATTGCCTTTGATGTTCTACCCTTCGCAATGGCTTCTAATGTACGACCCATTAGAATGAAGGTAATTAGGAGAACCGCTGTGTCATAGAATGATGAATATCCAGTAAGAATGAAGGTTGTAGCTACGGAATAGAAGTAAGCAGCACTTGTACCAAGCATTACGAGAGTATCCATATTGGTCTTCAAGTGTCTTGCAGATCGCAATGCAGCTTTGTAGAATGGAAATCCGCTGATGAACTGCACCGGAGTTGCTAGTCCAAACATAATCAACTTACGTGTAAATTCATCAGGGATAAGACTGTCAAGTACACCGAAGTGGATGAGGACAACTGGTATCGAGAGGAGGAGTGAGAGGGCGAACAGACTCAGATAATATCGACGCTCATTCTCTCTCGCAAGTGATTCTCGGTCCGCCTCAATACCCTCAGCCTCTTCAGGTTCAAATCCCAGTTCACGAAGGACCTTCTTGACAATCTTGTATGTGAGGATCTCATCATCATACTCAATGAGTATTTTGCATCGGTCTGGAAATGTATTAACAGTGATGACTCCTCTTTGTTCAGACAATGTTTGAGTGATCTTCTGCCAGTCAGATTCTGTCTCAATCCCAGCAACTCTCACTGTCATAGCTGACCTCTTCACCCGATATCCTGTTGAGTCAACGACCTTCTCAAGATTAGATCTATCAACCCGTGATGAGTCATACTCTATGACTGCCTTCTCATCAAGTAGACTGACATTGGCTGATATGACTCCCTCTTCATTCAGGAGTGACTTCTCAATGGTTGCTACACATGAAGCACAGTGCATGCCTTCAATCTTCATAGACATACGCTGTTTACTAGTTGACTGGTTTGTTTGATTACTCACTTAGAGGCCTCGTCACCACTATGCTTTAACGATTGTTAATGAGCATGAGGATTAATAACGATTATGTTATGCATCAATGGAAGTTACTCAACTACCCAAAGTATATGTCAGTCTCTTTGTTCTTGTGTGCTTCAGTCATCATCCGTAGGAGTTCATGGAATGTGTCTTGTATGTTCTCACCAGTCTTTGCTGAGGTTTCTCTGTAGATGGCAGGGACCTCGAGCTTCTTGATGAAAAACTCACAGAATGCCTGACCTTCCTCAGGTGTAACATACTTGGACTTGTCATCGCTTTTACGAAGGTCTATCTTGTTTCCAATGATGACTGTTGGTGGAAGAGGACCCATATTTTTGTACGCTTCAACAAGCCACTTGCTTGCGTTGTCGAAACTTTCTCGGTCCACGACCGAATAGACTAGTAATATCCCATTGCAGCCGCTATAATAGTGTCCCCTGACTTTTTCGAAAGTTGGTTGGCCTGCAAGGTCCCAGATGATAAATTTCACAACATCTTCTTCAAACAGAACACGCTTTGTGGCAAGATCTACTCCGATGGTAGCAAGGTGACCCTCAATGAAATCCTCACCAAGATAATTGCGGCGTATGCTTGTTTTTCCGACAGCTCCATCCCCAATAAGCACCGCTTTCATTATTTTGCTGCCGTCGTCTTGGTCGCGCATTGTAGTCTTCTCCTAGACATTTTCTCTAGAGGTTGCCCTCCCGCGTTAGCGTCCTCAGACAAGTCACTGCATCATACAAAATAAAGTTGTGGTTCTAGAATCAAAAAACTAACTAATGAAAAAAAAACTGTCTTACCATTAAACAAGGGCGATTATGTAAAAAGGAGGGATTGTTTTAGGCAGGATGAGCGAGAGTTATGAAGAATCAAACACCTTTCGCGTTGTGCGTCATTGCAGGACTATTCCTCATAGTAGCAGGATATGATCATGGTGTGAGGACAATCTTCCTGATTTATGGTGTAGTCCATTCGATTTCTGCACTTACTCCATACTATTTCATTATTGATGCAATATTGATTATACTAGGCCTGATAGCTTGGTCTGGAGGATATGCAGTTCTGATAGGTGGCTACCTTCTTACCACATCACACGTGCGACTCGGGAAGTTTCTGATAATGATAGCTGCAGGCTTTGGGATTATCAGTTTCATATTGACAATTCTTTGGTTCTTTCTTGCTGGTGGATGGGTTGGACTGCTGTTCTTAGCTTGGTTAATCCTGAATTCCTTATGGGCTATTGGTCTCATACTGACAATAATTGCAAGAAGCATGGCGAAATAAAACTACCACTCTATAAGGTCTGGTAGTTTCTTGGCAGTGTTTATTGCTGATTGAGCCTCTTTTGGCAAAGGAGCAATTCCCTCGAATCCGGTCTGTTCAACAAATTTTCTAGTGACCTGTAGTACTTCTTCAGCTGTGGTCTTTCTTAACTTCTCCAGAGTATCAAATCCAGCATCATGATACAGACGCGCGCGAATACCCTTGAGACCCTGAATCCGAGCCAAATCTGAGAGGCGAACAAACTCCTCAATCACTTCAATACCAAGCTTGGTTTTTTTGGCAAGCTCTCTCCTCATCTTTGGAGTCTTTCCAGCCTCGAGCATCCTTTCAGTGTCATGAATGTCAAGAGATGCTAGTGCCTCAACATGTTCAGCATCAACACCTCGGAAGTCCTTTAATTTGAAGGGCTTCCTGACGACCTTGATCTTTCCTTGTCGGATTTTATTTGCCGCCTTCAAAAGCACCTTGTTGTCAATGAAGAGGAAATAGTAGCTGAGAGTCCACATATATTTTGAAACACGATTTTTATCCACATGCTCTTCAATAAATTTCTCCAACACTTCGGCAGAAGCTGTGTCGTCTGACTTACCATACTTCTTAAGATAATCATCAAACGCTTTTGCATTCTCTAGGCATACCTCTATCGTATTCTGAGTCTTTCGCTTCTTCTTCATGAACGAGATGAATCCCTCTTCATCCATACTACTTCAACCTCCAATTGAATTTGTGAACTGCACAGAATAGTTCTTTGGTTTACGATTCTTTTCAGTTCTACTCAAAGATTCCGAGAGACTGAAATATACTCAAGAGACTGCATCAGGTTGAGCGCTGTGTGGTTATGGATATCCGAATAAGAGGAGCCAGTGAGAACAATCTCAAATCAGTGGATGTCGATATAGGTGATGGTCTCACAGTTGTGACAGGTATCAGCGGGTCAGGAAAATCATCCCTTGTCTTCGACACTATGTATCACGAGGCGAGACGACGGTTCCTTGATGTCTTCAGGTCAAGCAGTTCGCGTGTGAGAATGCCACCAGCCAACGTCAGGTCTCTTACTGGAATAGGTCCAACCATTGCAGTTGGACAGAATCTACTCAATCTGAATCCTGCATCGACACTCGCATCAGCTTCTGGATTGCACCCCTTCTTCAGACTCCTCTTCGCTCGTTTTGGAACTCGTCATTGTGCAACTTGCGGTGAGACTATGCAGGTTCTGACTGAGGATGAAATAGTCGCTACTATCAAGCAGTCAGTAAAGCAGAAAGAAGTTGAGATCTCATCGTCACTTGTCAGGTCAGCAAAGGGGAGCCATGAAACACTCCTCAGACTTCTCGAGGAAGAGTTTGGACTAGAGAATATTCTTGTTGATGGAAACCCGTGGAACAAGAGACCACTAAGATCGACAGACACGCATGATATTGGTATCGTCATTGACTCTTTCGATACTAAGTCCAAAACTTCAGACATCCGAAGTGCAGTTCATACAAGTTATGCCCTTGGCGCGTCTTCCATTAGAATCAATGCTAAGGACATCTCACTCAGCGATGTATGCTCAAGGTGTGGTAGCTGGTTTGGGAATGTCGAACCAAAGCACTTCGGAATGAAGTGTGTCTATTGTGAGGGAAAGGGATGTGAGAGATGCAATAACACAGGACTGCATCACCAGGCAGCGAATGTCCAGTGGGAGAAATACACACTCCCAGAATTGTTGACACTCACAGTTGCTGAAGCCCATGAGTTGTTCAAAGATATCAATTTGCCGCCAACCGCTAAAAGACTGAGATTTGAAATCTCACGGAGACTCGACGCTCTGATGACAGTGGGGCTGGGATACATTCAACTCGACAGGTCATCTCCCTCATTATCGAGAGGAGAGTCTCAGAGAGTTCGTCTCGCAGTTTCGTTGACCAGCCAGCTTGAAGACATTGTACATGTGCTTGATGAACCAACGATCGGGCAACACCCCTATGATGTGGCTAGGTTGATGCCTTCATTTAGAAAATTACTTGGTCCGGTTGTTTTCGTCGAGCATGACCGAGTTGCTGCTGCGCAGGCAGATAGGGCAATTGACATGGGACCAAATGCTGGAGAGGAGGGAGGTGAGATTGTCTTCACAGGGACACCTCAGGATCTCTGGAATGGTAACACCATAACGAGTCGTTATTTCAGCCTGAGAGACCAGGTCCCCACTCTTAATCCCCGACCAGAGCCGGATGAGTTCATCGAGATTCGTGCAGCAACGCAACACAATCTCAAGAGTATAGACGTGAAATTTCCAGTTGGCCGGCTATCTGTGATTACAGGAGTCAGTGGGTCAGGGAAAAGTACTCTTGTTCAACATGTTCTCTTACCAACTCTTAAGAAGAATAAGCCGGTGGGATGCAAATCAATTGAGGGCAAGAAACTCAAGGCAGTTATAGTAGACCAGAAACCCATCGGCAAGAACCCGAGGTCCAATCCGGGCACATATACTAAACTGTCAGACATAGTTAGAGACCTATATGCATCAGAGACGGGTCTCTCTGCTTCTCACTTCTCCTTCAACAGACCGGAAGGAGCATGTCCTACATGTAAGGGGATGGGAGCGGTAGAGGTCAAGATGCGGTACCTCCCATCAATCTGGATTACCTGCTCAGACTGCGATGGAAAGCGCTTCAAAGATGAGGTTCTTGAGTCAAAGGTCAAGTTCAATGAGAAGGAGATCTCTATAGCAGAATTCTACAATCTCTCAATTTCTGAGGTCGACTCGATTCTTTCAGGAGACATACGACTCACTGAGAGCAAGAGGGAGTCAGTAAAGAAAATCCTGGATGCTCTTGTGACTATAGGTCTGGGTTATCTCAGGTTGGGACAGAGCTCTCCAAGTCTCTCTGGAGGTGAATCACAGAGGGTCAAACTAGCAAAATATCTAGGAAAGAGATCACTCTCATCAAAGATTCTGGTACTTGATGAGCCTTCGACCGGACTCCATCCGAGTGACTTATTCGGACTACTCTCGGTCCTGGATAGACTTGTCAATGAAGGAGCAACAATCATTATAGTTGAGCACAACACGGACATCATTAGGTCAGCAGATTGGTTAGTTGATCTGGGTCCGCTAGGAGGACCAGAGGGCGGAGAAGTACTGTATTGTGGTCCGCCGGCTGGTGTACACGCGATTGACAATTCGCATACTGCAAAGGCTCTTGAGAATGAAACGCGCGTGAAACCAAGAAAGAAACCCGGAAAGACAAACACTGTTGCTTCTAAGATATCGATTAAAGGTGCAAGTGCAAACAACCTGAAGTCTGTCAATGTTGACATCACGAAATCAAAGCTCACTGTAGTGACAGGAATCTCAGGATCTGGGAAGTCCTCACTTATTCGTGATGTTCTTCAGGCAGAGGCAGAACGAAGATTCTTGGAGTCACTCTCCGTCTATGAACGACAAGGAACAAGTGAAGGACCAGAAGCACCAGTGGAAAGCGTCAAGGGGTTGGGTGTCTCAGTGGCAATCTCCTCTCGACGACGACGAGGTGCAGGCTGGTGGGCAGTGTATGCAAGTAGATCCTCAGTGGGAACTGTTACAGAGATATCAAATCATATCGAGGTCCTATTCTCTGCAATTGCTGAACGTGCTTGCCCAGAATGTAGCGGTCAGATGGTGAGAGGTGAAAAATGGATTTGTAGTAAATGTGGTTTAACAAGACCCCTCGCTAGTCCTCGATCGTTTTCACCAACGACATACTATGCAGCGTGTAGCGAGTGTAGTGGAGTCGGAACCAAGAACGTCCCAGCGGTAGAGAAGCTCATCATAGCTCCGGAAAAACCTCTCTGCAAAGGTGCAATGTATTCTCCAGGGTATTATCCAGGGAAGTACTTCTGTGAGCCCACCAGTGCCGCAGCAGGTCTTCTCATAGCATTAGGAGAGAAATTTGGTTTTGACCCACAAACAACACCTTGGAATGAGATATCTGAGGAAGGGAAACAAGCTTTCCTCTTCGGAGATTCAGAGAAGCTTGAGTATTCATACCTGGGTACACGTAGAGGAAAGAGAACCAGAGTATCAGGGAAACAGGCATGGTGGGGATTCTATCGTATCGTAAATGATTGGGATGTTGGACAGACATTCAGTAACCGAGTGGTTTGCGAAAAATGTGGCGGCACCGGGCTTAAGGATGAGTACTTGGGATTCAAAATTAGGAAACACAATGTTCACCAGTTGAAAGAGATGACCATCTCAGATCTTCGTGATTTCCTTAAAGACCTCAAAGTCCCTGAATCAGATGTCTACTTCACTTCGGACAATCTTGAAACTGCATTAAAGCGGCTAAGGTTCTTGGAAAAGGTAGGTCTTGGCTATCTCCACCTTAATAGACAAACTCTTACTCTATCTGCAGGAGAAGCTCAACGGATAGTACTCTCTAGTCTTTTGGGAAGCGGTCTGACTTCTCTGACAATTTTGCTCGATGAACCATCCCGAGGTATGCACCCATCGGAGGTAGACAGCCTAGTGGAGGCGCTGCAGGAACTCAAGGATGAAGGTAAC
The DNA here is from genome assembly GCA_048882965.1 of Candidatus Thorarchaeota archaeon. GTDB lineage: Archaea > Asgardarchaeota > Thorarchaeia > Thorarchaeales > Thorarchaeaceae > SMTZ1-45. The sequence goes on along the minus strand of JBHLRC010000033.1, from coordinate 17,244 downwards.
ACGCCCATTGTGGTTGAACATGACATAGGGATCATCAAGGCTGCAGACGAACTGATAGATATGGGTCCTTCAGCAGGAACTAATGGGGGAAAGATTGTAGCCAGAGGAAGTCCTTCTGATGTAGCCAAGAGTGATTCAATAACTGGGAGATGGTTAAGAGGAGAACGAAAGGTTTTGTTCTCAAAAGAACCACGAACACCAATTGCATGGATGAGAATTGAAGGAGCAAGAGGGAACAACCTGCAAAATATCAACTTGGATATCCCCTTGGGAGTCCTGGTTGGTTTCTGTGGTGTTTCTGGTTCTGGGAAGAGTACACTACTGATTGATACTCTGTCAAGAGCAATTGCTCCAAAGAGATTCACGACCAGTGTTGCATATGAGGAAACACAACCAGAAGAGCATGATAGCATCACCAACGCACCAGAGAGAGTTTTAGTTCTTGATCAAGGACGGAGGGGGATACGATCTCCAGGTCAAGCACTAGGACTGACACAGACACTTGTTAATGTCTATGCTGAGAGCGGGGATGCAGTTGCATTAGGGTTAGACAAGAAGAAGCTCTCACAACCCTGCTCCATTTGTGATGGGACTGGTCGAATTCGAACTGACCTGGGATTTCTCCCAACAGTGTATACACCTTGCGAAGTTTGTGCTGGAAGTGGTCGATCACCTGAGGCATGGGATGTGAGGTTGAAAGGATACTCCCTTCCAGAAATGAATAGTCTAACCCTTGGAGAAGTCTATGCTCTATTCAAGCAAGAAGAACGACTCGAGAAGAAGCTCCGACCAGCCTTAGATGTAGGACTGGATTATCTGGTGCTGAAACAACCGAGCTGGACACTCTCAGGGGGAGAGATTCAGAGATTGAAAATTGCTCAGGAGTTGACCAAGAAGTCAAAGGGAGGATCACTCTTCATACTTGATGAACCTACAGTCGGCCAACATCTTGAAGATGTCAATCGCTTGATTGAGGTGCTTCATCGACTGGTAGCGGACGGGAACAGTGTCTTTGTTATTGAGCACCACCCACATGTACTTGCTGCGTGCGATTGGTTGGTGGAGCTTGGACCAAAAGGGGGACCACAAGGAGGTCGCGTTATTGCGGAGGGTGTTCCGCAGGACATTATAGGATTGAATACACCCACAGCACCTTACATCAAGGAAATCTTGGAGGGACTACTGTGACCTGGATTCCAATGCTTCTTGCAGACAGGTCTCCCAGCCTCCGATATCTTGTCCTCACAGAGCTTCTAGGTCGGTCACAGGACGACAAAGAGGTAAAAGAACTAGTAAATCTCCGAGAAAAGGATCCTATTATCAAAGACCTGCTGAGTCTTCAGAAGGAGAGTGGGAAGTGGAAGGATCTGGACCAAGCAGGATACACAATTGGTGGGTCTGTAAGAGCCACCAGTGCAGCCTTGATGAGGTTTGGATATCTCGGTTTCGGAAATGACTATCCCGCAGTAAAACGAGGAGCTGAGTATCTCTTCTCAAAACAGAGGAAAGATGGCTCATGGCCACTCCCAGAGAGAGTCTCAGACTTTGAGTACACTCGAGGACCGTACACCATGACACCGGTCCAGACCTCGATTCCACTCCTTGGTCTTGTAATGTGTGGGTTTGGAGAAGACACTCGTTCGGAGAGAGCATTTGATTGGCTAATGGACAAAAGACTCGATGATGGTACATGGCCAGCAGGTAAGGTCAAGAAAGTCTTTGTCCGTATTGCAGGTTATAGGAGACTGTCACACTCCCAATGGGGATGCAGAACAAACACAACTCAGGCACTCCTTTGTTTTGCCTATCACCCAAAACGGAAAAGAAGTGATGTTACTCGTCAAGCATTAGACCATCTTCTCGGGAGAGAGACACGAGATCGCAGTAGTCTTGGATTCAATGTTGCTCGATACATTGGAATTGAACCTCATAGAGGAGGTCTCACTTACCATGCCAAGTTTGACCCAGCACTCATGATAGACCTCTGCTCTAGGATAGGAGCGAGTAAAACTGACCCTCGTATTGACGATTTGGCATCATGGATTCTTGACCAGCAAGGGACATATGGTCTCTGGGAGTATGCTCCTCATCCAGAAGTGTCTCGTTGGATCTCCTTTGATATTCTTAGATCACTCAGTAAGATAGATGAGAAGACCGAATGGATCAGCACTAAACAAAGAAGGAAATTCGCGGCTTATCCCAAGAAGAAAAAACGGTTCTGATTCAGAATCCTTTCTGACGACCTAGTTCATTAAGAGAGCCTATTCTTGAGAAATTCGGAATAATAAGAGAGCAACAACACCTATCCAGAGTAGAGGAAAGATGATTCCAAGTCTTTGTATTAATCCCTGATATTCAATCAGACTATCGGTCGGGTAAGAAATCCACAGGAGTATCCCAGCCCCATTTCCAAGTAAAGCCATTACAAGTGTGAACCAACCATATACTTTCCAGTAGGAGTCTTGTTTCATTCTGAAATAAAGGACAAACAGTGATAGTGCTGTGAACATTCCACCAATCGCTGCTGAAACTAGGTGCATCACTCCAATCGGAGTCATCGCTAGAAAATTCGCACAGCCTTCGTCACAATGAAAGATGCCACCACTTGCTAAACCTATACCTCCAATAAACAGCATCCCGGGTCCAACTCTTGATCCCTGACCATCATTCAATGTTGAATGGAGTCCAACAGCGAATATCATTACCATCAGACCGGTGACAATAACACCAATATTAAAGAGAAATCCCCGGATTCCTTCCACTCCACCCAGAATGCTCATCATGTCAGTGAAGTGATTGTACCCAGGTTCGAGAGATCCAAGACCAAAGACGATAGACGCGTAGACAATCGGAGCTATTACACCAGCAACTGCACCATAATACTTCAAATTGAGACTTGTCATTACTTCGGACTCCTATTCCAATCATTTTTCAGATAGCTTGCTACCTTATAATCAAGAAGGAAAAATCAAATGACTGAAAATAGAAGAATGTCAGACCATCTTGTGAAGCAGTTTGAATCAAGCTGGAAGATGCTCTCTGAATCGATAGACAATGTCCCCGATGATAAATGGACCACAGGAATAGAGAGCATAGAGAGACCTTGGAGTGAAACTGAGGGGATGAATGTCTGGTACTTCTCTGAGAGGGTATTCCACATCATTCAGACCATTCAGTTCTACGCAGCTGACAGTCCTGAAGGTATGAATTGGGGATCTAGAATAGGTGGAATCGATTGGAAAACTGAGAGTCCAGAGGAAACTGCGTCCCGTATCACCAAGGATGTCATGCGTGAATACCTCGAAGAAACAAAGAAGAATCTCGAGAAGAAATTACGTTCATTCTCAGACGAAGACTATTTTGAAACAGACGGATTTTCTAAATGGCAACCATCCCGTCTGGCAAAATTCATCTATGCACTAAGACACAGTATGTGGCATCTTGGCGAGCTAAGTAAGGCCTTACGGGATTATGATTGCAAACGTACAAACTGGCGTTGAAAATTTCTGATTTCAAAATATAATGCAAAATGACCCCAAGCTCAAATAAAATGTAATCAGTTTATATCGTTTGACCATCCTTTTTGTAACCTTTGACTTCCCTTGGTATTTACGAAAAGCGAACATTCTGAAGCCAAGATTGATTCATTTCTTGCATTGCGAAAAGATAAGCTAATTAGTTAATATATCCTAATATAATTTGAAAAAGAAAGTATGAGGTCGCATTCAGTGAAAGAAAATGAAGAAAAAGAAAGGAAACTTTCATTCAAATGTTGCATCCCACGAGAAATGTCAAATTGCACTGATGATGAACTCAGGCTTAGTATGGTCACGTTGAAAAATGCCATAATGAACTTGACAGTTTGTATGGGTAGACTCGAACGTGAACTCAAGAACAGAGGCGCAGTCACAAGTATTCTAAAAAACGCCAGAATGGGTCAGCCACAAGAACTCGTAGAACTAGCAACTATACATGATTGAGTGCAAAGAAACATCGTCTCGTTCCTCAAGAGAGGAGAATGCGGTGGCATGGCTATAGTAGTTTTGATATAGTTTTGCTTTGATAAATTACTCTGATTAGTATGACAGCTTTTGAAGTCGAGTCCAAAGCAAAGTTTGTGGCGGCATGGATATCGTATCTAGCAACTGCAACGGGAATCCTGAAGTCACTGGGGGCGGAAACTGACCTTGTTGATGTGGGGGGATATACGGGGTATGCATTTCACATCAACACAGCAAAAGGAAATACATGCCCGTCCGCACCAACAGTAGCACCATTCGGTAAATTCGTGGAGGGGCTGGAATCCTTTGGCTGGAAAATCGAACAGTCTTGGGAAGGACCCTCTTATAATCCATCTAAGGATAGCAAGGAATTAGAGAGGGCTGCAAACTACTTCTCAGAGATAAAAGACATAATTCAAACTACCTGTAGACCAGTAGGCATTTGGGGGATTCCCGAAGTGCCAGAGTTTGGAATTGTGAACGGATTTGAAGATGATAAGTACTTGGTCAGTACTTTTCGAAGCTTGCCACATACACCTATGAAGGAAACACCCATCTCTCATACCAATCTACATGCTCCGGGTGGCCTTTTCAAGATGATTTTCGGAGAATCGATAGAAGTCAAAGATGATTCTGCCCGAGATAAAGAAGCAATAACTAGAGCAGTCGAGATTGCTAATGGTATAGAGAAGATTGAAGGATACGTTGTAGGTCCTGAAGCATTTGATGATTGGGCGCGTACATTAGAAATCGGTATTGTTCCAAGATCAGAGAAAGAAGCAGCAGAGAAGAAGGGAACCACTCAACTCTCCTATCATGGCAACTCGTATGTAGCACAGTGTACTCAAGAAGGACTTGACCTTGCTGCCGAATTTCTCAAACGGGTGGCTGACCGTCATCAGAAGCAGCCATTTCAGAAGGCACTGATTATGGCATCAGAGGAGTATCGAAAAGCTGCAGAAGTCATGAAAGAATTCACAGAGATATTCCCCTTCAGTATTGAGAAGGAAGGTATTCCTTCGGAGTTCTCTGATAAGAAGAGAGTCAATGGTGCGGAATTCCTCAGAAAGGTAAGGCCTCATGTAGAAACAGGCGTCAAACAAATGAAAATAGCATTGGAGAAATGGAACTAGTATTTTCATTAATGACTTGGAACTGTAACAACTACAGCATTATAATTTGATTAAAGACAAAGTACAATCAACCTCCAAGGGTTTCCGTTTCTCACTGGCTTTGAGAGAAACGACCTTAAGATGAGCTCCAAAAGAAATACCATGCTCGAGGTCACACCTGAACAAGCCAGAAGTTTCATTCTCGACATCCAGGGTCTTAGAACCAAGAAACCACCTAAATCAATAATTGAGGTGGCTCACCGGATCCATAGCATCCAAATCGACACAATTTCCGTGGTATCTCGCAGCCACAACCTAATTACATGGAATAGATATCCAAAGTATAGAGAAGGGGATGTTTGGAATCTCCAGAGGAAAGGAAAACTCTTCGAGTACTGGTCTCATTCTGCTTGTTTGCTACCAATGGAGGCATTTCCATTCTATGCTTGGAGAAGGTCTTTTTATCCGGAGGAGCTTTGGTCATCATTCAGGAAGTGGGGAGAAGAAAATAAAGATGTCATTGAACAAGTCTACAAGAAGGTAAAGAAAGACGGAGCTACAAACAGCGCGTCTATGGGTGAGCGAAAGACAAAAACCGAAGGATGGTGGGACTGGAAAATAGAGAAACGTGCATTGGAATATTTGTACACCACTGGTAAATTGATGGTTGCATATAGAGAGAATTTCCAGAAACACTATGACTTGGCGGAACGTGTAATCCCACCAGGAACCAATACTGAACCGCTTTCGAACGATGAAGCCGCAATGTTTGTTGTCAAAGCAACATTGGGTTCTCTCGGTCTAGGTAGTCACCAAGACATTCGAACATATCTAGGACGACTTCCAGCTCGAAAACTCGGGATGAGAAAGAAAACAGAAACGGAGGCATATCTGAATCAAAAGGTGAGTGATGGACTATTAGAAGAAGTGTCTATTGGAGATCTGAGAGAGCGACACTTTGTTTTGAGAGAGCAAGTCAGTCAGCTTTCGTCTTCAGATAATTTCCTTTCACACGATGAACCTGTAAAGATACTCAGTCCTTTTGACAACATCATTCGTGAGCGACACTATCCGGCGCAGATATGGAACTTTGATTACAAGATTGAATGTTTTGTTCCAAAACCAAAACGTGTTTTTGGTTATTTTGTTCTTCCCATTCTTGATGGAATTGATCTCGCAGGACGAATGGATGCTAAAGTTCATAGAAAGACCGGACTACTTGAGATCAAATCGCTATATCTTGAGAGTGATTCAATCAAATCTCCAGAGGGTATCAGTCGCTTAAAGAGAGGAATTGATGACTTTGCTCAATTTCATGCTTGTGAAGATGTGAAATTCAATGATGTAAAGCCAAAGAAGTATGCAAAAATTCTGCGCTCATGATCAACAAATAATTCAGAGTTTTTTCGATCCTTCACGAATGACAAGCTTGGTCATCTCAGACCGATGATCATCAAAAAATTTCCTCACAAGATTGGGGTCTCGTTTGCTCAACTCACGAAGCACCCACCCTGCAGCTTTCCCAACGAAGAACTCTTCGTCTGATAGATGGGGTGTAACAGCCTCGAGTATCTTCTTATTATACCCAGGCTTGTATTGCGACTTCAAGGCGAGGTGAAGGAATGGTAAGACCGAGGCTCTGCGCCTCCAGAAATTCTCGGAATTCCTCCAAGACCTCAGTGTTTCTTCCACTTTTGAGTTAAGTAATATCATTGAACCAATCGTTGGAGAACACAACGGGTCGATGATACCCCATGTGTCACCATCCTCGACCCATCGATCCGCAAAATCCATTGCAACAGCAATAGATCCCTTCCCCGCATATACCTTCAGAACATCAATAGCTGCAATTCTGGTTTCAAAAGTTTTAATCTTCCAAAGGCCGTTCATTATTTCTGGCAATTCATCAATACTCAATCCCTTGATGTTCCTCTTCACTATCTTGTGAATGTCAGGTAGTTTTACTCCTATGAAATCCAAAGAAGATGTCTTAAGATACTCTGAAATCTTCTGCTTCCTCTCATTATTGCTCGAGTCCCTGAGTTCATTGACGATATTATCGATATTGGTCTTTGGCATGTCATGGTATAGCTTGCCATTGGATTTAATCATAAGCATTTGAGTGAAGGTTGCTCCGAGATTATGATATAAGGTGTAGAAGCTCTGGCATGAGAGGGAACAACCATGACCGAGATTCCTATGCCTGGGCCAGACCCTTATCAACAACAACCCAAAAAGAGCTCAACAGGGTCAGATTGTTGCAAGTGGGGAGCGATAATCTGCGTCATATTGATCATAACAATGGTAGTCATTGCGATGTTATGGATGGGTAGTATCTTAACTTGGTTCAGTGGTTTTGGCGGTGGCGGCACTACTTACGATACAAGATCTATCGCCAGCTACAATGACCAAGATGTCCAACTATACTCAAATTATTACTATGACGAGTTTGATGTCTTTAGTTCAGAAACAACAACAACAACAGCTCCAGACCTTCAATTCGACATCAGTGTCGTTAGCACTGGATCCGATGGTGTTGTGGTAACGATACATTTTGCTATCTATGAAATCGACCAAGCTACATTTGATTCAATCCCAACGTGGGGTGGTGTTGCCCCCTATCTTGTTGACAGTGGAAATTACACGACTAATGCGTCTGATTTCTACAATCTCAATAATTATGCAGACACATATGTATGGGTGTTGTGGTTTGATGCAAGCTCCAAAACTGATGTCTGGAGTGTTAATATCGACCTGACATTGAGATATAATTGGAATCTTTAAGCACCGCTAATGATAGTATGAGGATTAGTATCCTCATACTCACCCTTTGTTTTCAAGAAAGCGCATGTCAGCTTTTTTGAATCGACCATATGCTTTGTTATCGTACTTTTCTAAAAGAGAATTGGCATAAGATTGAAGCAGCTTCAAAGAGGTCAGGCCACCTAGTTCCTCATTAAACGAAAGTCTTACGTGATATGCAGGGTCATTTGTGCCTGGAAGTCGATCCCTCAACCATCCAATAGGAGTAATCAACTGAGTCCTATCCTCGGTAACCAGCACCAATTCTCCCGGAATCCCAATCTTCGCCAGAATTGCCAACCACCGAAGCCATACATCCTCATGAGTAGGAAAACCAGAAGTGCCTTTCTTGTGCTCACTGATTGCTATTGCATCCACTACGAGGGCATTTCCATCCTTCTTGCCATAGAGTGCGAGAATCCACAATAGACGTAAGAGGAGTGCCTGTCTTTCCTTTAGCATCTCCTGACCAGCCACCGTATCAATATCTGACAAACCAAGTTTAGAGTTGAGGATATTGGTGAATGTTTCATGCAATGTTTTGTACTTCATCAATTTCCGTTCAACATCTGGAAATGGAACTATCTTTGGCTGCTTAACATCCACAGTCTTTGCTTCTTTGATTTCCCCCGGACTCAGTCTCTTTCGTATCTCATCAAGTGTTGTTCTACCTTCAAAGATTCGTACATAGGCTTCATACTTGTCATCAGGTATCGATTCACCAATCCTTTTCTCTGCATGTTCACGACTATTGCTTCTATTCAACACCTCAATCTTATCACAGGGGTATCTCAAACAGTAAGCACAGTTTCGGATTTCATTATGAAACGCGCATTTACGAGCAGAGCAACCTCGCAGGAAATTGTGAACTCCAACATCCTTCGACAGCTTCTCATTGGGGGTTTGACAACCATGACACGGATTTTTCGCAGGAGTAAATCCAAGGTACTTCTTAACATCAGCAACAAAAGGTTCCCAATCTTCGTCCCTCTGATTTCTACGAATCCAAACACTCCAAGGACAGCTAGAACACATATTGCCGCATTTACTGATTACTTGCTCCAAATCCAAACTCTCCATTTTCCAATTTATTGATTCCAATCTTAAAGTATACGAAATCGATTAGATTCATATTTTTTCAAGTCCTTTTATGAGCTTGGAGATGTATTGTGTCGGAGGAGAAATAGACCGTAGGACACTCCTGAGTTGGAGGAATGGTTAGTGGTAAGAGCCTGGAGTGCCATTGCGAGAGCCGAATATCAGGTTACTACGTCAAGGTTCAGGAAACGGCGTCCATATGCTGTTTTAATATTAATTCTAATTGGATTCTTTTGGGCAATCTTAATTTCACCTTGGATAATGAACTCGTTCTTTGATCTCTTTAGTACAGAGATCCAACAAGTCTTACAGGTAGCTTATCCGGGTGTAATAAGGTCAGTTATGCTTCTCTTGTGGACCTTGATATTGGTCTTCCCAATATCCTATGCATTGCAGGAAGTGAAGATAGGTCAATGGGAAATCATGCTCAGTAACAATGTTAGTACACGGGATATGATGTTTGGAATGTTTTTGGGTAGAATTCCGCATTATTGCTTATTTGTTCTCTTTCTTGCTCCACTCCTAATCTCGCCATTCATCAACTTCTATCAGGTGTCTATTATTGGACAGCTATTTGTATATCTAGTTCTCATTGTTTTTGTCTTAGCTACGCTTCTTCTTTCAACCGTCTTGAGCACTGCAATTCAGGCAAAGCTTGGAGAATCTCCCAGAGGAAATGATATTGCTAAGGCTATGGGAATAGTGGTTGTCTTGATTTTTCTGTTGCCTCTCTACTCATTCATGTATTTTGCAGAGGATTTTGCGAGGTTGCTGGGATTGAACACCTTTCTACTAATTCCATCCACCTGGCCAGCGGACCTAATCACATGGGTAACTATACATTTCAATGGTGTGAATTTATCACCTGCAGTTATAGGCTTATACGAGGACATGCTTGGTCTAAATTTTGAGTGGTCTTTCATGTTGCTAGGCGTTTATTCATTGTTAGTACTAGCTATGGCTTTTATAACTCCTGACAGAATCTTCAGTTTTGAAGCTGGAGCTCGAACTGAAAAAGTCACAACTGTAGGCAAGGAAAATATCATTTTGGGTTTAATCAGACGATTCGCGCCTGGTTCAAGAGGCGTCCTTATTGTATCAATGCTCAAGGACTTCGGAAGAAAGGCGCAGAATATATCACGAGTAGTCTATGGAATATTTCTTTCAATCTTAATTCCAGTAATGGTGAGTTCTTCCTCAGGTCTTACAGAGTTAAATCCTATGGAAATCCTTGTTTTCACTTCACTCTTTGTTAATATGATACTAGGAACGATTGGAGGAGTAACATTTGGTGGTGTTGGTTTTTTGGAGTCAAAGGACCATCTCTGGACCTTCAAGAGTGCGCCTCGAGGAGTATTCAAGTTCTTAGCTGCAAGAATCATTGATGGATTCCTCTTTGCAATCCCGATGGCGATACTTCCAGTCCTCATTCTGTCAATCATATTATCATTTTCTCTAGCTAACTTCGTGATCATGTTGCTATATGCATATGTCGTAATTTGTTGCACGATTCTTATAGGCATCGGAATTACTTCTATCAATCCAGCATATGAGGATACTAAAAGCTCAGCATTTCATCAAAACACAGGTGCCACCTCGGTATTAACCATGTTTGCAATCATAATTGGATTTTACCTTGAGTATCGCACGTTCATCCTCTTTGGTAATCTCACTCTTTCAATGATAATAGCAATTCTACCAATTTTGATTCTTGGACCAGTAATTCTCTATATTGGAGCAAGAAAGATTTCTAGAATAGAGAACTAACAAGATGATGCAGATTTAGTTTGGTCAAAATCTATTGCGCTGATTTAATTGCTTATATGCTCTCATAGAAGAATGAATCTTGAAGAAAACCGGGGAAATAATAGGTGTCTAATGGTATTCATATTCAGACTAAAGGGCTTTCGAAGACCTTTGGTTCTGTTGTAGCATTGAAAAATCTTGATTTGGCTGTCAGAAAAGGCGGCATTTTTGGTTACCTCGGTCCTAACGGGGCTGGAAAGACCACTACTGTGAGAATCCTCTCTGGACTATTGAGGCCAACATCTGGTGATGCAACAGTCTGCGGATTTGATGTTCATACTCAACGGAATGACATCAAGCGAGTCACAGGACTCTTACCAGAATCACCAGGACTCTACTCGAAATTATCAGCAGTGGAGTTTTTGGAATTCATTGGTGCTCTCAATAATCTAAGTGGTGAATCACTTCACAAACGGATTGATAGTCTTCTAGGTATCCTTGGACTTGAGGGAAGGCAGAATGACCTCCTAGAGAGTTATAGTAGCGGGATGAAGCAGAAGGTGCTTGTAGCCTCGACAGTTCTTCATGAACCAGAGCTTGTGTTTCTTGATGAACCAACATCAAGACTGGATCCTGCAGCTAGTGTATTAGTGAGGGAGATCATTTTTGCAATGGCTGAAGAAACAGATACGACATTCTTCATTTGCACACATATGACCGATTTCGCAGAGGATGTTTGTGAAATCATTGGGATACTGAATGAAGGCATTCTTACAACTTTAGGCGCACCAAATGAGATAATCGATCAATTGGGTGCGAGGGATCTCGAAGATGCTTATCTAAAGATTGTAGGTGGCGAGATAGACCGAGACACGCTCCTTAGCTGGAGGCAGTGAGTTGGTCAGGGTCTGGTGGGCAATAGCGAAAGCAGAGTTTCTTGTTCGGACTGTCAAACTCCACAAATCTCGTAAAATCCTGTATCCTATGGTGATAGGTATCGCTTTGGCATGGGGATTGATGCTTATTCCCAGAATATTAGGGTATTTCATTACTTCCTTTAGCGGACCATTTGAGATTCTATTGGCAACATCATTTCCGGGCTTGCTCCGGACAATAATGCTTGTAGTTTGGATGTTCATACTGATTGTACCAATTTCCAATAGCTTAGAAAATGTCAAAATAGGTCAATGGGAGATTCTGTTCAGCAACAATGTAAGGACAAGAGACCTACTCTTTGGGACATTTATTGGGAGAATTCCAGTCTACGGAATATTCGTTTTAGCTCTTGCGCCAATCGTAGTGTCCCCCATTGTCTATGCGTATAATGTTTCAATAATTGGACAGCTTTTAATGTATTTTGTAATCTTCCTCTTTGCTGTCGTAACCATCTGGATATCGACAGTGTTCAGCACAGCCATTCATGCGAAAATAGGAGCATCACCTCGTGGCGATGATATTGGTAAGGCATTGAGCTGGGCACTTGTTCCTCTTGTTGCCCTACCAGCGATGGGCTCTATGTATTGGATGGACAGTATTGTTTCACTACTCAATCTTGACGCATCAATGATACTCCCATCAACATGGAGTGCCGATATTATCACCTGGATAGCTATGCACACAGGAACTCTCAGACCGTCATCTATCTTGAATCTGGAACTATATTGGTTCGCGGTAAACCCACTTGTCGATTTATTGATTCTTTGTGTATTTTCAATTGTCGTCCTAGTTGTTGGATTTAAAAGCGCAGACCGCCTGTTTGCTTATGGAGCAAGTCCGGGGAGTCAGAAGGTCGCTAGAGCTGGTTCTGACAACTTCTTCATCAAAGGAGTTCGTCGTATATTTGGCAGAACATTTGGAACGATTGTTGCGACATCCTTCAAAGACTACTCAAGGAAACTGCAGAATATTGCTAAATTATCATATGGTCTATTCTTGGCATTTCTAGTACCATTGCTCATAGGTTTTGGACCTTTAGCTACAACTGTTGATGATCCGGTCTTTGTTCCTGTCATGACATCTTTGATGTTAGGCATGATGTTGGGTATTTTTTCAGCAATCATCTTTGGAGGAGTTGGACTCCTCGATAGTAAGGACCAACTCTGGATTCTGAAGAGTGCTCCAATGGGGGTTCCGAAATTCATTGTTGCAAGGGTAATATCCTATATGATGATAGGTTTGCCCTATGCGTTCTTCCCTGCTTTCTTCACTGGTTACTTGCTTAACTTCACTCTTTCAGAGATTCTGGTCGTGTGTATGTTTGTTTATTCCATAGTACTTGGGGGTATCTTTGTTGGTGTTGGAATCACAGCCATTAATCCATCCTATGAGGACACCTCAAGTGGCGCATTCATCATTAACCAAATTGGCACAATTATTGTCATGATGATATGTGTTATACTATCAATTGTCCAAGGAGTTCTCATTGCAATACATCAAGGTTTTTTTGCATATGCCCTAACGATATCAAGCATTCCAACACCAATCATAGGACTCATCGTTTTGATGTTTGGAATGGTTAGACTGAACGTTTCGGAGGTGGGCTGATCAATGCGAATTTCGAAACTTCATTCAGTCATCCTCATCATGATACTGGTTTCAATGACTTCAATACCCACTGGAACTAGTAAGGTTGCAGATATCAATGTTCAGGATTCGGGCTATATAATTAGTGACCAGGTGGATGATGTCCCATATGTTTGGCAAGAGGTCAATGGCTTCTGCCTACCATCTGCGATGTCAATGGTCTTCCAGAGTATGGGGAGGGATTTGAGTCTCTATGATATCCTGGCATCTTCAGGAGCTGGATTCTCAATGATATCCCTCAGTATCGGTGAATCTATGACTTTCTTCCCTGGAGTGTTGATACGTCAATTGCAGTGGTTAGAGTTCTTTACTGAAATCCAAGGAATTGAGATGGAAGTCTATTTGGATTCAAGTACTGCATATGGATGGAATGCCAAGCAAATGCTAGTAGGTCTTGGTTTTACAGTAACAGATTATGCAGAATCAGAACTACTTACACCATTGGGAGTCATGCAAGATACAATTGATGCTGGTTATCCATTAGCTATCTCTGTGGATACATTTTACCTCCCACCTGTGGATTGGGATATCATCAGAAACTATGTTGGACCATTGGAAGTTGGCGGAGTTGGACATGCTATTGTGATAGTTGGGTATAATGACACATCGCAGACTGTGAGAGTACATGATCCTGGTGTAGGATTACTTGAACCATACGTCGGTTATCCGGATGATGGTCGATGGAACTATACAATGTCTTACACCATGCTTGACAATGCCTGGAGTAGTGCAGGTCACGTTACTTTCAGATTAGCAAATGGAACGGGACGTGTTTCGGACTTTGAGGATCGACTTGCATCATACATATCTAAGAGGTTGATAGGAAATAGAACCTCTTACTTTGAGGGATTTGAGAACTTTTTCTACCTGAGTACAGGGGCAGATGCATACAGGGGGATGGGTCTTGATATGTCTCTCGAAGCAATTCGTGATTACTGTACTTATTACCTAGAAGTAAACAAACCAACAGCAATCAGAATGCTGGGTCACGGTCTGGAAACAATGATGACTATACAATACATGGCATATCGTGGTTCCCTTGAATCCTTGCCAGAGCTACTCCCATCATTCGATCTTCAAGACTTCATCGATGAAGCATCAAAAGCGCTTCCACACATGGAAGCACTCAGTAGCAACGAATCCATAACAAGTGGAATCACAATCAAATCACGCGATACTATTCTGTACAACACGTTCTATGGTATGGCGGATAGTTTTGAAGCTTCACTTAACCTAAACGAGGCAATATCTGAGTTCTCTGACGAGCTTGATGAAATTGCAGGGCACCTTTTTGCGATAGCTAATGCATGGCGAGCTAGTGGTGAAATCTTAGTAGACATGGTAGATAGTAATTCGGCGCTACCTAACAGTAATCTCTTCGTGATAGTTGGTGGTAGTGCTGTTCTTATCGTCGGAGTTGTCTTTGTCTTCTGGAGGAGGAGAAAGTAGGAAGTTTGTGACGTCTTAGATGCGACCTTACCTAGAACACACTCCTTTTCTATTGAAGAAGAGAATAGTGAACCTGGTATATTCGTGTCTCAGGAGATTATGTTGAATGGAAACTGCACTTCTCGAAGCTGAATCTCGTACACTCAAGGATCTGGAGCGATTGATTGGAGAGAGTATACCCAAACTTCGTAGCATTAAGAGTGGTACAACGGGTCTGTATAGTTTCGGCTACATGCAAGAGAAGGATCATATTGTTGCTTTGAGTTTGCGGGGGAAGAATCTAAGGACATTACCAGACTCTCTGGTGAATCTCGAATACATTCAGCGGTTATATCTGCGAGACAATAGACTATTGACAATCCCAGAATGTGTGTTCGAGCTTCCGAAACTTCAGGACTTGGATGTTTTCAACAATAAAATCAGGACCATACCTGATTCCATTGGCCAATTGAAAACTCTTGAGAGGTTTGACCTATCTAGGAACTTCACCAGAGCATTGCCAGAAACGATAGGAAACCTGAAGATGTTAAAGCGGTTGGGTCTCATGGATGTGAAGTTAGAGGAACTCCCTGACTCGATTGGAGGTCTCAAGAACTGTTGGGATCTAGCGATATTCATCAACAAACTCGAATCAATACCAGAGTCGATTGGAGATATGTCCAGTCTGACTCGTCTTGGAGCACATAAGAATAGGTTGAGCAGAATCCCCGATTCCATCTGTAATCTGACAAACTTGAAGGAACTCTCGCTCCATGATAATCAATTATCAGCTTTACCAGATAACATTGGAAGGTTGATTGGTCTCGAGAACCTGAGACTGGAAAGTAACCATCTCAATTCCTTACCAGCTTCCATCATTCAACTCACTACTCTTAAGATGCTAAATATAACCAAAAACAAGTTCTCGTCACTCCCCAAAGGTACGAAGAAATGGATTGAATCGTTAGAAGGAAAGGGTTGCAGAGTCAAGCTTAATGTAAAACAGAAACTGCTGTTTTAATCATCACGTACAATAATCAGGAAACCTCAAGTGTTGGTTTATGCATCACTCAGTTATGACTGACAATATTGTACTAGAAACCATTCATAATAGACGTTCAATTCGACGCTACTTAGATAAACCAGTTAATGATGAGATCCTTTCTCAAATATTGAGAGCTGGTTTCAGAGCTCCATTCGCTGCTCAACTCTGTTCTGTGATTTATACGCGAAATCGCGAAAAGATGAAAGAGGCGGGAGTTGGTGTTTATCCAACAGCCCCGGTGCACATGATATTTTTCATCGATTTTGTTCGTCTTGAGAAGATAATGGCTCATCGTGGGTATGAATATGGTTACGATGATATGATGGCTATTTGGTTAGGAATGCAGGACGTTGCTCTTATGATTGAGAATCTGACAATTGCAGCAGAATCGCTAGGTCTAGGGTCAGTACTTTATGGAATGACTCCACTGAGGGCGGACTCAATCGCAGAAGTATTCAAGGTTCCAAAACGAGTCTTCCCAGTAGTTGGAATGAGCATTGGATATCCGGATCCAGCTGAAGACACAGAGATCCGTCCGAGATTTCCTCTTGAAATGGCTGCATTTGAGGACGAATATCAAAACCATACTGATGAGGATATCAAGAAATGCATGAAGGAGATGGATGAGGGATATATCTCTCAAGGATATTACATTAAGAATAACGCAAAAGTTCCCTTAGTTGACAAAGAGGACACAATCGGATTTGACACATACTCATGGTCTGAACACATTTCACGAAAGTTCAGAAGTGTCTTCAAGAGAGGTGATCCTTTAATCGAAGTACTTAGACGACATGGTTTTGATATCAGGTAAATTGTTAAGTTTCGACACTCATTAGATAGCAGCATATTTGGGATGTGGAGAAGAGTGAGTGTTGAGCTACCAGAAGCTCAGATTTTGGCTGAGCAAATGATGGACACACTACTAGAGAAGAAGGTCAAATCTGTTGACATTCAAGATTCCGAAAAACTACGGAAGATCGGATTCATGAATAAGAAATTGAAAGACTATGACAGACTGGTAGGGTGCAAGGTCAAATCAATCAACCAACGAGGTAATGTGATTCGAATTCAGATGAATAAGAAGATGAATCTCGTCTTATGTCCAGATTATGGTGCGAAGATTGTCTTTCATAAGACCGAAGCCACTCTTCCAAAGAAACATCACTTCAAGGCAGAGTTCACCGATGGTTCCTATCTGACTATTAGGCAGACAGGCATGGGATTAGTCTATTCAGCTTCCGATCAAGAAGTGAAGGACCTCTATGTAATAAAGCGTGATTTCTCAGACATACCTTCACCTGTTGGAGAGCATGACTTCACAGTAGAGAAGTTCATTGATCTACTTGACACGAAAAGTCAGAATATCAAAGCAGCTATTGTTGGTAAAACTGCAATTATTGTGGGACTTAGTAATGCGGCGTTTCAA
>JBHLRC010000032.1:0-26398 GCA_048882965.1 Candidatus Thorarchaeota archaeon | reverse complement strand
TGAGTTAGATTCCCATGAATTCGTCTTTTTTCCCCACTAGGACGCCACCACTTACGATAAGCAGAATGGTAATACTTTCCTTTGGTAGTCAGGAATTCCTGAGAAAGCTGAAGACAGAACCCGGTAGGGCGATCATCCGAGTACTCCCCCTGTCCAGGAAGAGCCCCCATAAGATTCTTGACTGCCAAGCTTGCCCATTGGTTTTTTCCTGGTTCCAATCTATACAGCTTCAATTTTGGCACATTGATTAATACATCACAATCCAGAATGACCTTCGGAACTTGTAACTCTTGGATTGCCTGACCGTTTGGAACCATTACATTTGCAGTCGGACTTTCATTCAAATCTACCAACTTCACATTATATCTCTCAGCCAACTCAATGTACCCACTGATTCTAAAAGCAAGTTTTGTGTCAATACCCCCTGAACCCTCAGCTATGCTAACTTCCACATTACTCAGGTTTTGACAAAGCTCAACAACAGCTTGAACAATCGGAGGGTCTGTCGTAAGGCCAGTATAAGGAGGTACACCAAAAACCAAGTTTGGCTTTATTACCACTTTGTCCTTTGGCTGCACAAAACTATCAATCCCACCAAGCAATCTAATTGAATCTTCAACAGCGTATCTGATACTTTCACTTTGCACAATGGACACGTCAGCCATCATACCCTCCCCTCAATAGTAGGAAACATACCTTTAGTTATCCATCTTTTTGGATGAATTTCCAATCTCTTACCCATCCTCTTATTCTAGATTTAGATACAAAGACAATAACAATTCAATAAAAGTGGGAGGCTTATAAAATGGAATCTAAAGCCTCCCTTTTCTGGTTGAATGCTGCTCTTTCAGGTTATTATGACAGGACCTACTGCAGTACCGCTTACAAACACTTCTGTCCAATCTATTTGTCCATTCATATGCACTTGATGACCAACTAGACCACCATATATTCCACCTGCATCCACTACTTCACCATTCATCCGGAATCTCCAGTTGGAAAAACCGGTATTGCCTTTGTCAATTCCATAAATCCACCCATCCTTAGTTGTAATCTCCCAATATTCAGTGAAGAAGTGCACTTGCCATGGAAAATTGGGAGGGTGGCCTATATCTTTAGCTGGATCTGGTCCAGTAGCCCAGAATTTCATCGTTCCATCAATATCTCCACTAATGGTTCCCACCCATATGGGCTCACCATGGATAAACTCCGGATTGAATAATACATTCATTTTACTACGATACTGTGGTGCAGCATCGACACTTGGCATTAAAGCTATGATAAACGCTAATGCAACGAAGACAACTCCAACTTGTTTTACTAGATTTGCTCTATTCATCTTTTTTCACCTCCCAATCAGTTTCTTAGTACTGATTAAAACGGAAACCGATGTTTCGTAGTTGTACAACACACTAAGTTGCTCACAGCAACCAGCATATCGCACCTCATACTGGCTTCTGCTAGAATATCAATTCGAGGGAGGAAGATGGTGTCAAAAATTGCTAGAAACACAACACGATTGCACAATCTGTATCTATGCTCTGCAAAATATGCATTCGGGAGAGAAGTTTTTTTACAAACCGTTGTGTATGATTATTATCGCTGGCAGGAGAAACACAGAACGTAGGAGTTCAAACCAATCTGACAACCAAGAGCCATCTCCAAACCAGCAGAATCGGGATGAGTAGATTGGATCCACTAGACTGGGCCTTGATATGTGAACTATGCGGAAATGCAAGGATGCCTTACAAAACACTCGCAAGCAAATTTGGTATTTCAACAAACACTGTCAAGAATCGTATCAACAGACTTCGTGAAAAAGGTGTGATTGAGAAGTTTGGCATTTGTGTGAGCTTTGAAACCCTTGGCGCTGAAATGGTGTCTGGTTTTGTCACCACCGATGGATCCGAGGATGCGATAGAGTTAATGAAGCAGATTGCCGACCAACCCATGGTCTGTGATATCTGTCGTAATGCTGATAGGCGCTATGAATACTGGGCTATGGTGAAAGGCGCGAGTGAAACACTAGGACTAAAACAATTTCTAACAAGTCTTGACTGCGCGACAGATGTACATATGCAACCCATTGAACTCTTTTATCCAAACAAACCACCCACCTATTTGGGGAACACAAGAGGGAAAAAGGTCACTTTCTCACATGATCAACTTCGAGTTCTACGCTGTTTGACCATTGATTCCCGACTCCCCATCTCTCAGATTGTCAATAAAACAGGTTTCACCCCTCGTCGAGTGCGAAAAATCCTTCACGACTTACAGGAGGGTGGCGGCATTCATACTTATGCTCTCTATCATCCATTTGAATTAGGTGATCTGGAGTACAGATTGAGGATTTGCTATGACGATACTCAAGTAACTGGACATGAGGTTGTCATGGCGTTGTACGAAAGACATCCAGAAGTATTCTATTGGTCAACAATTACTACGAATGAACCAATCGTAGATGTGAGTCTGATCATTGACCGTCCGGGCAAAGGTCCACCAATCGCTGCTGAGATTAAGGCGGCTCCTTTTGTCAAGTCAGTGGAGGATTATGTGACTTATCCTAGGGTTGTGTTTGGTACAAACCGACTCAGTGCTCATTTATGGGACCTGCTACGTGAAGCTGGAGTTTAGCCCCAATATCTCATCTCTCCTATTTATGAAATGGATTACTATATTGGAGGCTGTCACCTTACATCTTCCCTCTACGTCACTAGCATCATTTAGCTTTGTTCTCTTGAATATTCACCAAAAGCCAGTTTTAATAACAAATTATTCCATATAGTTGAGGTAGCTGTAGGGAACGTGGTAGCCCAAGGACTTCCAAACCAATCTAATAACAAAGAATCACTTCCCAAGTCAGCATAAGTGTGGTGAGTAAATTAGATCCACTAGATTGGGCTCTGATATGTGAATTATGCGGCAATGCAAGGATGCCATACAAAGCACTCGCAAAGAAATTCAATATTTCAACAAACACTGTCAAGAATCGCATCAACAGACTTCGCAAGCAAGGAGTGATCCGGAGGTTTGGTGTATGCGTAAGCTTTGAAACGTTTGGGGCTGAAAATGTGGCTGGTTTTGTTATTACCGATGGATCTGAGAATGCTATTGAGTTTATGAAGAAAATCGCCAGCCAGCCAATGGTCGCCGAAGTCTATCGCACTAGTGACAGACGATATGAATATCACGCAATTGTACTAGGAGCAAGTGAAACTTTGGGATTCAAGCGTTTTCTGTCAGATCTTGATGGTGTAATCAATGTGGAAATGAGACCCATTGAATTTTTCTTTCCCAACAAACCACCTAACTATGTTCTAAACACGAGAGGGAAGCGGGTCACCTTTACTCGTGAGCAGCTACGTGTACTGAAGTCCTTGGCCGAAAATGACTCTCGACTGCCCGTTTCCCAGATTGTTCAATACACAGGATTCACTCCCAGACGAGTACGGAGAATCCTCCGAGACCTAGAAGAGAGTGGTGGTGTCCATTTCCCTGTCTATTATGATGTGTTTGCATTGGGTGATATGGAATATAGGATGAGAATCTGTTACGATGAATCTCAGACGACAGGTCAGGACATCATAATAAGGCTGTACGAGAAATATCCGGGACTATTTTGGTGGGCAAGCATAACAACCAATGAATCAATCGTTGATGTGGGTCTGATCATTGACCGTCCAGGCAAAGGTCCGCCAATCGCTGCTGAGATTAAAGCAGCTGCCTACACCGAGTCCGTAGAGGATTTTGTGTCCTATCCCAGGGTTGTTCCGGGTATAAACCGGCTTAATGTTCATTTATGGGACCTGATTCATGAAGCTGGGCTCTAATCCTCAACAATCGATATTCTTCTCTCCGTGCTCCTTGAATGTTGAAACGGGTTAGCCCTCGGATATCCGATGATTGAATCGTCGTTTCCGCCAGATATATTGTCCTGCAAAGACAGAATGTAGAAGAATCACAGCTCCAAATCCTGCCAGTGTAAACAGCGCCAGAGTATCAGCTCCGGAAGCACTGGGCGGGTCAATATGATACTGTATCATGCTACGAGCATGCACAGGATATCCTTCGTCTGACGAGGCCTCTCCCACAACGAGATAGATGCCCTTCTGCCAGATGCCTTCGGCCACATAGTAGGCAATGGTTTCTGGTGACCGGTAGAGGTAGACTCCGGGCTCAATCTCTGACATGGTCACAGTCCAGAATAGGTTTCCATCTGGGTCATAGATTCTGAGCTCGATGTATGCTCCCGAAACGGACTCGCCAGTTTCCGCGAAAGTAAGCAATGCTCCTATCTGTATTGGGACCTCCTCTGTATCTGGATAGTCGAAGTTCCCATTGAGTTCAAGCGACCATTGCACACTCAGCGAGTCTACAACTGTTATAGTGAATATTGCTGTCAGAATACCAACACGAATACCATAGGGTGCAAGCCATTCATCAGCATATACTGAGTAGATGTTCTCCACTTGTACTTCAACAACGTAAGTCCCAATAGGCAATTGCATTAGGTCAGTGATTCTTCCCTCATTGTTGATAGCAAAGTGTTCCTTGTCACTAATCCACCAAGACTCAACCGGAGGATCGTATGGACCAGCTTCAAGATCAAGGTCAAGGTTGAGTAAAGCTAGGCGCTGACTAAACTCAAGAGTGAGATCAGTGGGAAGCGCCACCCATCTTGATTTTGGATAGTATACAAGCGGATATGGATCTATACTTCCTGCCATTCCAGGGATGGTGTAAGGGGTATCCCCTATACCATCACCATCATTGTCAGGTCCACTATATTCGGAATAGTAGTTGTAATAGAAATCGTTCAGAGTTCCAACTACATTTTCTTGAACATCATGTTCGGAACTCTCAGCAAAAGTATTCCACCAAACCACTATGTAATATGATGAGGTGATGTGTAGACCGAATTCATTTTCAATGCAAATATCATAATAGACTCTGTTATCATCTGAGTATCTGATCGAGATGCCAGCGTCTGCATTGCCATTGCAGGTGTTTTCCTGTACCCTGTTTCCATTTGAATTATCATAGATAGTGATACCATCTTTATTGCCATTGCAGGTGTTCCCGGACAGAAAGTTGCGATGTGAGCCACCGATACTGATGCCTTGGAGTGTATTCCCACTACAGTGGTTCCCAACTAGCTCATTGTCATCTGAAGTGAGGAGTTGAATCCCCCTTAGCCCGTAATTGCAGATGTTCCCGTACAACATGTTCCCATCTGAGTCGTCGAGGTATATGGCTTCGCGAAGACCACTGCAAATGTTATCTACAAGCGTGTTGCTTCCCGATTCAAGGACATGAATGCCCTCATAGTTGTCGGTACAGTCATTTCCATCCAGCGTGTTGCCGTCTGAATTGCCGAGGTATATGCCATCATCGTTAGCATTGCAGGTATTATCATTGAGGATGCAGCCGGTAGAAAACCACAGGCGAATGCCATAGAGGCCATTGTATTCGCAGATGCAATTGAATAGTGTATTACTCTCCACTTGTGATAGATAGATACCAACCTCATTATTATCACTGCACGTATTATTAGTCAGAGTGCAGCCATCTGATTCGTCGAGGCGGATGCCATTGGCAAATACAGTGTCTTTGCAAGTATTGTCAGCCAGAATGCAGCCATTAGATTGTAAGAGATGGATACCACAATCCATGTTGTTATTACACGTGTTGCTATTCAGAGTGACTTCACTAGAAAAGCTTAAGCGTATGCCATCGCCAACATACGGGTGACCATTCCCGTTGCAGATATTATCTATCAGGATATTGCTGACGGAATATTCCAAGCGGATACCACTATAATCGTTGTCACTGCAGGTGTTTCCAGAAAGTGTATTGCCATCCGATTCGTCGAGGTATATGGCGTAGTAGTTGTCAGTGCAGGCGTTTTCATTCAGCGTGTTTTCATTCGATTCGTCGAGGCAGATGCCATACATGTAGTTGTCAGTGCATGTGTTCCCAGACAAAGTATTGTCACCGGAGTCGCTGACAATGATGCCATTCATATTGCTTCTACATAGATTCTTCAGAACCTGGTTCCCAGTACTCTCCCCTCTCACGGCAATGCCCCATAGAGTATTCTCACTGCAGTTATTATCCTGCAATGTATTGTCAATGCCCAGCCAAAGATTGATGCCTGCTTGAGGATTAATAAAGCAATGATTGTGGACAATAATGTTCTCAGAAGCTCCCACTCCAACACCAATACCGCTCCACCCGTTGTCAAAGCATTCATTATCCCTCACAACATTTTGTCTGCTCTCGTAGATCACTGCTATACCTTCCCAGTCATTCTTGGAACAGTTGTTATTCGCCAATGTGTTCAGATTTGAATAGTAGAGAGCAATGCCATAATTGTTCTCCTCACATGTGTTGCTGTCCAGCTCGTTATTGGAAGATGCATTAACAAAGATACCCATCATGTTGGTGTTACAAAGATTCTCCAGAACCTGATTCCCAGTACTCTCCCCTCTCACTGCAATGCCCCATTGTCTATTCTCACGGCAGTCGTTATCTCTCAACACATTGTTAATGCCCAGCCAAAGATTGACACCTGCTTGAGGATTATTGAAACAGTAATTGTGAGCAATAATGTTCTCAGAAGCTCCAATCCCAACACCAATACCACTCCATCCGTTATCGTAGCAAAAATTGTTCGTCACCATGTTCTGTCTGCTCTCGTAAAGCACACCTATTCCTTCCCAGCTGTTGCTTGAACAAGTATTATTTGCCACCACAATCGAATAGGCATTGTCGATTCGAATCCCATAGCAGTTGCCTATGCATGTATTATTGGACAACAATGTGGTACTGACAAGCTTGCCATAGTTCACGTTGTAGAGATGAATCCCCGCACGCCAGTCAGGGGCGGCTCCTTGCAGAGTGCAAAATTGTATTCGGAAGTAAGTTTCAGCTATATTGCGAATCTCGATACAACTTCTATCATCTCCTCCCACATCGATGTCTAGGCTTTGAATTAAATATGGGTCTTCTTCAGTACCAGATCCTAGCCATCTTTCACGTCTGGCTAAGGTCATGAATTCTAAGTCACCATCTATATATATGGGGTCATGAGGCTCCAATAGAGGCAGTTCCTGAAGAGGAATGGGAGTTTGCAAGTCAACCGTTCGTTGATAATAAGCTGGCTGATGATCATATTCTGGCACAGTGACAGTGTGGCGTTCAATCTCGACAGCTGGTGCATCGATTATTGGATCCTGACACCGATTTTCCTGCCTAGGTCTTGCCGGAATCAAGGTGTATTCGAATTGGATTTCATCAGTTTCGGTGCCTTGACACTGCTGTGATTCTGCAGTGCTTACCTGCATCTCTATAATGTCTGGTGTAGTTCCTAACATTGCATCTCCTATGTTGCTTGGCCAATCTATTAGCCATGAGAACTCGCCTATATATGGATAAGATGCGATACGAAAGTCATAACTTTTCATCGGGGCTAGAAACAGACTCATTCCTGTCAAAGACAGAATCACACATAGAGAACAAGCAAGTACTCTCAATCTCTTCTGCTTCATTACTGTTTTACTCATATATTCTCCCTCTTTTCCTGCTCCGCTATGACTGTGCGATTGATTGCAAGATTAACTCGGTTACTAGGTTAGCTAGATTGATGAGGTACTGAGCTTCGTCGTTTGTCAAGATCCCTGCATTTTCAAATGCGTTGACTTGGCAAATGAAAGAGCCTATTGCTTGAAGAGCAGCAGTGTACTTCTCTTGATTTATTTTGGTCAAAGCCACTTCGAGCTTGGTAACAAGGGACTGGCCAGTACCATCGTTGAGCACTCCACAATCGACGAGCTCCTGTACTTTCCCAATGAGATGTTCAATCAACTCCTCTATGTTCAACGGGGCAACAAAGGGATAGTAGTCAAAGCCTTCTCCTGGCCAAGGAATCTCAGTGTCTCCTATCAAGTCACCAGCAATCGCATGTTTTCCGGTCCCACTCCCATCGTCAATTCCTGGATAGTCAGACCAGTAGTTGCCCTCCAAGAGTTCGGGATGGTACCAGTAATTCCCGTATTCTGAATGGAGGTCAACCGCCTGTACCACGTTGTCAATGAAGTTGTTGTGGAATATGAGGTTGTGTGATGACCAATCAAGATACATCCCCCAATCACACTCCCAGATTGTGTTGTCTGTGATGGTGGAATAATCGCTATACATCAACCGGATACCGACTATACTATGCATTACAATATTGTCGGTAATGGTCGTATATGTACAATCGACAAGATTGATGCTACCTACAGAGCAGCCATCGACAGTGTTACCTGATACAATGTTCTCTTCACAATTCAATAATGATATTCCAGTCTGTCCCCCCGCGACTGTATTGTCATATACTGAATTGGAATCACTATCATGCAGATATATTCCCGAAACGATGTGACCAGTGGCATCAATGAGAACATTGTTCTCGAATAGAGTATTATCCTCACACTCAACGAGTCTGATACAGAAGCCCTCAAAGTCGGATGGGGGATCATCGGCAAATATACTAATGTCATTTCCATATATTGTGTTGCGATCCGACCATTCCAGATGCATGCCGAGGTAGTAGCCATAGACATTCCCCTGGAAAACCAACGAAATGCTATTTTCCATCAACTCATTGTCGTAGCAACCAAGTAAAATAAAGCCATAAGGATTACATGAACCAAAGCCGAAAAAGCTAACTGCAATATCAATTGTGTTTGCAGTTATGGTTGCATAAGAACAATCTTGTATGTAAAAGCCAGGTATAATGATATCTCTGGTGATACCAGAAGGAACACTAATGGCAATATTGACATTGTTCTCAGATAGTACTGTGCTAGGACACGAAGATATATGAAAGCCAAAGATGGTGGCTTCTGGATCATATACCAAAAGCTCAAAGGTATTCCCTGACAAGTAATTATTCTGACCATATGCTAAATGAAAGCCCGTTGGACACTCTTCAACCCGATTATGAAATAGCTGATTGAACGAACTCTCCGACATCGAGATACCAACTGAGCAGTCGATGACAATGTTGTCTGAGATTGTAGAATGACCAGTGTTCACTAGCCTAATACCGGTAGAGCTATGCATGACCATGTTGTCAGTGACGGTCAAATGTTCGCATCTGACAATATTGATGCCCCACGAGGAGCAGCCATCGACCGTGTTACCAGATACTATGTTGCCTACGCAATCCACAAGTCCAATGCCCTGTTCACACTCGGTTACTGTATTATCATATATTTCACTATTATCGCTCCAATACAGATGTATTCCATAGACATGACCAGTGCCGCCATGGGCAACGGAGTTTCCCGATACAATACTCTCTTCACATTCAACGAGATGAATGCAATTACCGTAAAAGTTGAAGGGAGGATTGTCAGCAGAAATACTGATGTCGTTTCTAGATAATGTGTTGCGATGAGAGTAATACAGATTCATGCCATAGTAGTGCGCAGCCATATCGCCTTGGAACTTCACCGAAACACTGTTGGCTGACAGCTCATTATCATCACACCTCTGACAAAGGAATCCATAAGCATGAGAAAAGCCTTGACCTTTAACGTTCGCCGCGATGTCAATGGTGTTGTCTACTGTTGTGGCATAGGTACAATCCTCTAGGTCGAAACCAGCTATGAAGATCACCTCAGAACTAGTAACACTGATGGACACGGTGCCTTGATTTCTTGATAGGTAACTATTAGAACAATAAGTAAGATGGAAACCGATAATCTCACGAACACTAGGATCTTGGCTATTCAATTCATACGTATTCCCAGACAGATAGTTGTTCTGGCTATGCCATAGACCAAAACCCGTTGGGCAGTCTTTGACCCCATTTCCAGTGAGCTGATTGAACGCACTATCATCCACAGAGATGCCAAAATAACGATTGTCAGAAACGCTGTTCATCTCGAGAGTGTTGTAATTGCTTTCCTCGGTTATGGAAATACCTTCGATGGCATTATGGCTACATGTGTTTTGAACTAATATGTTCCCACTAGAAGTTCGTAAATATATTCCCGAGTAGCCATTCCAGTCGCAAAGATTGGTTTCGAGATGATTATCATCAGAATAGTCCAAAAAGATGCCTGTCAAACAATTCTGTATCACATTATCTATGACTTTGGCATTTATGACGTTCAATAGATAAATTCCATAATGGCCTTTTGTGACTCCGTTGAGGTCGCAGTCATGAATCTCGAAATATGCAGTGGTGTCTTGGATGTGAATCAGGTTAGTGATTGATGTTTCAATAACTAAATTCTCAATAATATATGGCTCTTCATCTGTTCCCTCTCCTTGAAAGCCAAGAGCTCTAAAGTCAGCATTATTATCAATATAGATGGGGTCAGAAACCACTTGTGCATCCTTAAAGACTGCTACTGATTGAATCCTTGGACTCTCTGCAAGAATATAGTCTTGATTACAATTAATCGCAGCTATTCCACTGAATAATAAAACTGCAACAAACAATGACACATAAAGAACTGCTTTTCTTTCGTACATCAATCTCTCCTCCTAAAGTTCATGAGAGTGCAAGTGTATTGAACTCGAAATTTATCGAATTCTTGCCATTCCAACACTCTCATGTCAAATCGCCAGAACAAAGAAAACCAAGGACATCTAGCCCAACAAGGACGGTCATCAATGTGAAAATGCAATCATTTTACGAATTTTACTCGGGCAATGACATCAATAGTCTTGACCACTCACCTAGAGGTCTGTTTTACTATCAACATCAATGCAATATGTGTAAGCCTTGTTTGGAATATCAATTCGCGGGAGATAATTACAACCAAAAATTGCAGAAAATAAGGTTCATTAGCAACATTTTGCCACCGCCTCTGCAAATTATTCACTTAGGAACCAGTTTTATTAACAAGTTATTGTATATAATTGCAGTAGCTGTTGGGAACGTGGTAGCCCGCAGGATAATCAAACCAGTCTGACAACCAAGAATCGTTTCCCAAGTCAGCAGAAGTGTGGCGAGTAGATTGGATCCATTAGATTGGGCGTTGATTTGCGAATTATCAGGTAATGCAAGGATGTCCTACCAAGTACTCGCACGAAAACTCGGCATTTCACCAAACACAGTCAAGAATCACATCAAAAAACTTCTCAAACAGAAGGTGCTTCGTGGTGCCGGGGTTTTAGTGAGCATGGACATGCTTGGCGCAGAACATGTAGCTGGTGTGATCTCTACTGATGGGACTGAGAAAGTGCTGGAGTTCATGAAGCAAATTGTTGCTAGGTGGCCTATACTATGTGAGATTTATCGTACAGGTAATATGCGCTATGAATACTGGGCGATGGTGTCAGGTGCTTCTGAAACATTGGGACTCAAAATGTATCTTGAAGAACTCAGTGGTGTGACTGCTGTAGAAATGAGACCAGTTGTTTTTCTTTTCCCAAACAAACCTCCGAGCTTTTATTTGAACACAAGAGGGAAAAAGGTCACTTTTACCCTGCATCAGTTACGAGTGTTACGATATTTGTATCAGGATGCTCGAATGCCAGTTTCCCAAATAGCACAAGGAACAGGTCTCACCCCAAGACGAGTCCGGAAAATCTTACGCGAGTTAGATGAAGGCGGCGGCATTCACTTTACTGTCGGTTATGACATATTCGCATTGGGAGATATGGAATATCGACTGAAAATCCGTTTTGATGAATCGCAGACAAATGGTAAGGACATCATTATGGATCTGTACCAGAAGTATCCTGAAGAATTCTGGTGGTCAAGTATAACAATAAATGAACCAATCGTTGATGTAGGTCTAATCATTGATCGCCCTGGTAAAGGTGTACCAATTATCCAAGATCTCAGAGATGCTCCTTTCATCAGTTCAATAGAGGATTTTATTTCTTATCCTAGAGTTATTGGCAATATCACCCCTCTCAGACGAAGACTAGAAGAGATACTGATTGAAGCTGGCTTACTGACCGAGTCCGAAATAATCAGAAAGACTCCCACACTCATCGATGCGAAACCACAAAACTCTGAAGAAAACAAATTCTGAAAATCTCTCTCATATTTCGTCAAATTATGAATACTCATTCGATTGGTTATCATTACTTCACTTACTCTCAAAAAAAGGAGTGAAGAGCTTAACGAACTCTCTTCGATATGTAAACTATGTTTTCTCTGCGATTCCTTCCCGTCGACTTATCACTAATTTTCACGAGAATACTGTTAGTCTATAATTAGCAGAAATAGTTCCAGTCTGTGATCATCAAAAAGTGAAGGCATGGGCGTTGGCTCACGATCTAATTCCCTTCTTAAGATACCGCTGAAGGGTTGGCGCCTGAGGTTGGATTAAGTACCTCCTCTTCGTTTCCTTAAGAGGTAAAATGCAGTTATTCCAATAATGGTAGCTGCTCCCACAACTCCGACGAGGAGGAGTTCTAGAGGAAGTCCCCCCTCCGAATATGCAGTCCACTCGACTTGGAGAATCTGGAATACCGCGCTATCACTAAACACAACAGGCACATCCAGACTTGCTGTCAAATTATAACTTCTCAACCCCGCCACTGACTCAGTTTGCTGAAAAGAAAACTCGCCCAAGGCATTCGTAGACGCCACCGGCACTCCATCAAGATACACCTGAGCTTGCCCCACTGGTCCTGTATTATGGATATACCGCACCTCGCCCGAAATCGTAATCGAGTCACCCACCGCAGCGGTGAGGTTACTAGCTACAACATTGGCCACTTCCAGATCTGTCACAATTACCATTCGAGAGGTAGTATTAACCCCAGCATCAAGAGAGCTCGTTTCAATATCCAGATCATAGATTCCATACGCCAAAGGAGTGATCTCCCACTCCATTGAGAATGCGCCCGGCGTCATGCGATCCCCGATATTGACCTCTGTAGGTTGCCCTATAATCTGGAAACCCCCGGGGGTGGCCACCTTGATTTTGATTTCTTTATTATTCCATCCATGAACTTGCACGTCGCACGTCAAGTTAAATGAGCCTTGAATCAATGAAACCATTGGATCTACCTCAAACAATCCAGAAAATGCCATAGGAGCATAGTCCCAGACGACGATTTTTCCATTTTCCGAAGTTGAAATTGTTCCATAGAGGAGCTCCTGTTCTCCATCGGTATCCACATCACCAACTGTGATTGCTGACACGAAAGGTTCTGTTGTACGCCCCACGAGATACGTGTCCCCTGCACTCCCATTCCAATCATAATACTTCAACCACGCTGTGGGATATAGCGTTGTATTGGTAAATCCATAGAGAACCTCATCTCGTTCATCATTGTCAAAATCGCCCACAGCAATCTCGTCCCCTAACCATTCGTTAGCCGCAGCAATGGAAACTGACCCCATCGCATTATAGATCCGAATACTATCCGAATTCATTGTATAGTTATCAAGCGCCACAACAAGCTCTGCATCTCCATCGCCCTCCAAGTCGCCCATTCGGACACACATAAACTTGGTATATGGCGGCGAGTCACTCGGTAGATACGTAAAGTTTGCAATCTGGGTATAGTGATACACCCCGGACTCCCGGCTCATATACCCTAAGGTACTGTTTGCGTTGTTGGTGACATCGGTATAGGTACAAAATATGATCTCGTTCCCGATGGATTCTGAAGCATAGTCGCCAATACACACACTGATACGGGTCTGGTTGGTCATCAACAAATTGGTCAACTGCCATCCACCGGCCTCGTGAGTATACGCTGTTAGGTTTCGGTTAACTAATGCAGAACCAAACCCTTGTCCCACCACCACCATCAGCTTGTTATCATCCCCAACCTTGCCAACATCTAAACTGTATACTCCACCAGGTACCGAGTCAATCCCTGTACTGATGCTCTCTGTCTGTTGCCATCCACTGTCTGTCTTTTCGAACCGCAGCACACCCCCTTCCCAGTCGATGCTATAATAAGCAGTTCCCACCACGATACTATTCTCCCCTGTCCCCTCTAGGTCCGAGATGGCCACTGCAGGCACCGATGTCAACAAACCATAGGACTTTGTGAAATTCGCTATCACGGTAGAATTATACTGCACAGCCGTGGAAACACCGATATTCTCAAGCAGGACCACCAATCCAGGAAAAGATGTCCCCGCCACAATATCCTGATCCCCATCATTATCCGCATCTCCAACTGCAACACACATGATCTCTCTTGCCAAGTCCTGAGGCAACGTGTAATTCGAGAGATACGGTGCTCCGGGTTCTTGCGCCAATTCGGATTCAAGTATCGGTTCTGAGTTCTTCAGATCCAACCCGACTCCTTGGTCCATCCCTGCCAGCTCATACTGCGTACTACCTACCACTAGCAACACCAGAACTATCCACAGCCGTAGTTGAACGTTTAAACATCCCTCAAAATTGAAGGAACCATGCCAGCAGAATCTGCCATCCGTCATTCGGTGAAACTTAAGCACCATAACACTCACCTACCTACAACGTCACCCAGAACCAGCTACAATGTTATTATTCCTTTTAATCACTTAAATGAGTTGAAACTGGGTTCACACCTCAAGATTCACAAATCTATTGAAATCGCGAGTTGAAATTAAACGCATTAAAAGAAAATCTAGAGAAAAAGGGATGAATGGGATTTGACTCCCATTCGATTATTTCATGTTCCTTCAGAGTAAGCTCGAGCATACCGCTCCTGTTCTTCCGTCCACTTGTCAATGGAGATTCCCATTGTTTCGAGTTTGGCCAATGCTGTTTCGTTGTCCAGCTCCTTTGGAAACTCATAAACGGCAGGCTTGAGATCCTTGCCATTCTTGGTCATCCAGATCATCGCGTTCAATTGTGAAGCAAATGAGAGGTCCATGACTTCACTGGGATGTCCCTCGGCAGCTGTCAGATTGACGAGACGACCCTCACCCAGCAAGTAAAGTCTACGACCATCCTTCTGTTCATACTCATCAAGAGACGGTCGTACTCTTCTCTTTGGACCTTTGCTTTGAGCAATGAGGTCTGGTTCGTTTATCTCGACGTTATAGTGACCGGCGTTACCGAACATTGCTCCATCTTTCATGACCTTGAAGTGTTCACCGGTGATAACATCCTTCATCCCGGTTGCTGTGAGGAACAGGTCTCCTTCTGGAGCGGCTTCACTCATCTTCATGACCCTGAACCCATCCATTCGAGCTTGCAACCCGCGTACAGGATCCACCTCAGTGACAATGACATTGGCACCAAGTCCTCTAGCTCGCTCAGCCATTCCACGACCACAATAACCATAGCCACCAATCACAACAGTCTTTCCAGCAATCAAGATTGCAGAGGCTCTCATAACACCGTCAAACACACTCTGTCCTGTTCCATATACATTGTCGAACAGGTGCTTTGTGTCAGCATCGTTGACAGCCATGATCGGGTACTTGAGTGCTCCATCTTCTGCCATGGCTCGGACACGAATGACTCCTGTGGTGGTTTCCTCAGACCCTCCATATAGCGTGGGGATAAGTTCTTGGTGTTTGTTGTGGAGAGTGAAAATGAGGTCTGCACCATCATCAAGGGTCAGAGTTGGCTCTGTCTTGAGTGTCTGTTCAATACACCAGTAGTACTCCTCCTTGTTCAGGTTGTGCCATGCATAGATTGGAACGTCATTAGCCGCAAGTCCAGCAGCCACTTTATCATTGGTGGACAGTGGATTACAACCAGACCACGCAACATCAGCTCCTACCGCACGGAGGGTCTCTACAAGTACCGCTGTTTCTTTGGTCACATGAAGACAGCCTGCAACCCTCATACCCTTTAGGGGTTGAGTCTTTGCATACTTCTTCCTCAAATGCATCAGAACTGGCATGTGTTTCTCAGCATATTCGATCAACATCCTGCCTTCTTCAGCAAGACCAATATCTTTGACCTTATACTCAGTCATTTTAATCACAAGCTTCGCTGAAACCGTAATGTATATGAATACTACATAGTATTTAGGAATAAGACGCACTATATTTTGGGGGAAATCATTCAATTGATATCAGACACCGAGAAGCAACTTCTGGAATTATTGGTTCGGCACTCACGAGCTACTCCCAGACTTTTAGGACAAACGCTTGGTAAGAGTCGAAATTGGGTATCTCGAGCGATCAAAAAGCTTGTGAGTAGTGGAGTGATTCGGAGCTATACGACAATAATAGATCCTGCCAAGGTAAAAACTGCGAGAGACACTATCCTATTCATCAAAAGTAATCCTCGTGAGAAAGATGTGAGTAAGAACGTATTACAAATGGAAGAACTTGAGTCATTGGATGGAGTCACCGGTGATTTCTCTCTTATCGGATTCTTCAGATTTGATAGTCATGGGTCCTTTGAAGACTTACTGGACAGAGTCGATCGTGTTGTTGCCAGTTCAAGTGCTGGAAAATACAATCTAGTCCAAATTTTGACAACCTACAAAAAGAATGGTTTCAAGATTTCACCCCATTCATCCAATGATTCGTTTATTACCTCGAAAGAACTGGCACTTCTACGGATCATGCGGCGTCAAAAACCAACCCCTGAAAAACCATATCCAATAACACAGGAAGCAATAGGGAAACTAATGGATCCTCCCATGCGTCAACCTGCTGTTTCTAAGGCTCTCGAAAAGCTTGTGATGAAAAGAGCAATAGTTGGTTATTCAATTGATATCGATTTCTGTATCATCGGTTTATCAGTGAAGTTTTTCGTAAGGATGAAAGTATCACCTGGCACGGCAAGTGAAACTGCTCAACGACTGGTAGAAATGAATGAGGTTTGGGATCTCTACCGCACAAGTGAAGACTATTCACTATTTGCTACAGTTCGAACGGATAGTATTGAGTCTTTCAACAAGTTTCTTAGGGAAGTGTATGAAGACAAAAGTGTCATCGATACACAATCCTATATCTCTCTTGAGGATTGGTTTATACCTGTTCATTGAGTCTGCTGTAAGATAGGTTTTCCAAGCCAGTGGTTTCTCCACAAGTCATCATGTCTATAGTAGATTAGAATTGTAATCCATGCAATCGTCATAACCGTACTAGTGAGGAAATTGGCCATCCAGTATGCCATTCCATTTATTGGTCCAAAGGGAGTGAAGACAAGCACAAGTGGACCCACAACATCATAGGGATTCACCCATGGCCATAGGATGGGATTAAACCAATGCATGGGATAGTCTAGCAGGAGATGAGAGAGAACACCGACTAGGCAGGATACAACTAACATGACCGAAAGACCACACGCCTCTTCCAGATCGTTCTTATCCACTCTAAACAACGTGGAGATTATCGGTGGGTACAGTAACCATGTGACGAGAACAGCAACGAGTGTACCTACCGTAACTGCTCCTACTAGACTATGGAGGAAGAGATGGTCTGGCAAATCACTGAAGAATATCCACATGAGTGGAACTTCAATGTCCGGAATCATAGCACCAACCACAACCCCTGGTAACAAAAGCCTCTTGTTTATCTTAGATAGACCGAACGCTAGAGGATAATGGAGTGGTGTGATCGGCATAACGAACCATCTCTTGATACGCCGGGCTCTTTTCATATTTAGATACTCTTAAAGATTAAACGTTGCACCACTCTAACAAGGTGCAACAAATGGGACTATACGAGTTCGATGGCAAAACACCAAAGGTTGATCCTGAAGCATACATATCTCCTCGTGCCTCTTTGATTGGTAATATCGAGATTGGAGCTGACTCCAGTGTGTGGGAATTCGCCTCACTAAGAGCAGATCTAAACTTCATTCGTGTTGGCAAGGGGACTTCAATTCAAGACAACTGCACTGTACATACTACCTTCATGAACCCCACCATCATCGGTGACTATGTTACTGCTGGTCATAATTGTGTCATACATGCATGCACTATCGGTGACCGGACAGTCATTGGGATGGGCGCGATAGTGTTGGATGGTGCCAAAGTCGGAAATGACTGTGTCATTGGTGCTGGATCTGTTGTAACCGAAGGAACTGTAATTCCTGACAGAAGTCTTGTTCTTGGCATACCTGGTAAGGTCGTCAGGGAGGTTTCTGACTCCATGAAAGAGTCATTCATGGCTGGTGCTGAATTATATGTGGAGCTTGGGAAGCAACACAAACAATCTGGTTCTGGAAAGTCTGATTGAATTTATGCTGGCAAATCTAATATCCTGTCTTGTTGTTGCAAATTTGAGGACGAACCTCCATGCACCAAAGACACCTACTCCTGTTAACCTCACTAATTGTATCTCTGTTCATCTTGGTAGGGACCGTTTCTGCTCAAGCAAGTCTTGTTGCCAATGTAACTAGGCAAGATGAACATCTATGGAGTAACAGTTCCAATAGCTATGTAGCTGACCTAGAGGCGGGTCACTGGACCGTTATTGTCAATATGCAGAGCTTTTGGGATCTCCAAGTCAAGATTATTGTGGCCACTGACTCAATCTATTCTAACATAATAGCAGAGAGTGGCTCAGACACTGGGAACTACCCTCGTATTGCTTTCGACTTGGTATCCAACACTACTGTTTACATTCGTGTGATGGAAAACTCGGTTTATGGAGACACAAGCGGCTTCTATGATATTGGTGTATATGATAATGCACATATTCCGGGCTTTTTCCAATCGCTTTCATTCTTCGAGATAATGATTCTGGTAGCTATTTTGGCAGGTGTATTGCCAATAATTTGTTGTATTGTCTTTAGTTGGAGAAGGTCGCGTCGTGGAACTCTGTCCAAGATGAGAACCGAGAGTATCTTAGTTGATGCTCCGGAACATGCAATTCCTGACTATCATGAAGGAAGTGTCCAAACACACGGTTCGAGAACCACGACCGTACGTCTTCCAGTAGTGTGTCCTTCTTGCGGTGCACAAGTCGTTCATGAGAAGATCGATTGGATTGGTCCACTCGAAGCTCAGTGCAGCTACTGTGGTGCAACCATACGTGCGTCATTAGAGAATATTTAGGAAATACATGGGGAGGTGTCCCTCCCCAATTTCTATTTCATTAGTCGAAGATTTTCAATAGTTCATAGCCTTGAAAAACTGACCATAGTACTAATGCGTAAACTGACACCTTTTGCCAAAGTGCTGTTCCAAAGAATGCTGACATCACTCCGAACATAGCAATTATGTGGAGGAAACAAACTATCACAACAATGAAGCCAATTCCTGCATAGATGTTCCTGTATTCACTATTCATCACGATGGCAATTGAGTAGCAGAGAATCCCTAACATAATGAGTATGAAGAAGAGCCTTGTAGTGTTTCCATGAATAATGGGGGCTTCATTCCCTGCAAAGATTGACAGTGCTGAGAGATTAGGTGCTGCCCCTAGCCCTAATAGAGTCCCTAACCAGCTGAGAACCTTTAGACCTGTGGTTCCAGTGAATAATGTTCGGATTGCAAACAAGAATGGTATAAGACATACAGCCGCTCCTGTGCATGCTGTCACGAACAAGAAATAGTTCAACATTGATGGTGTACTATTAATCACCGTTTGCCCAAGTGCACTGAATGAATACTCGATGAAGTTATACCCCCCAGGATAGGTCAGCATCGCAATGAATGTGACCACAACGAAGATGATACCACCGAGTATTCCCAAATATGCTCCAATTCTTTTCCATGAAGGCGACATTTCACACACCTCTTGATTTCTAAGAGTAAGAGTTCTTACCTCTGTCAAAACTTCCTAATAAACCAGTCAGGACGCCTTTTTTCCTCTCTCTTTTAGCTCCTCCTCTAAAAGGACCCGTCTCAACACTTTACCCACGTTGCTTAAAGGCAGTGAATCTACAATCTTGACTTCTCTGGGTCGCTTGTAGCCTGCCATCTTGCCTCTTGCCCACTCAATGAACTCCTCAGGAGTGGCAGTTTCACCCTCCTTAAGTTGGATGTACGCCTTGACGAACTCATTACTAGGATCGTCATCTCTCGGAATTCCAACAGCTGCTGCCATCTTCACCTTTGGATGAGTGAACAGGATGTCCTCAATCTCACGTGGGTATGCTTTCATTCCCCCCACGTTAATCATCTGTTTCTTTCTGTCACTAATGTAAGTGTACCCTAGCTCATCCATGTATCCTATGTCTCCAGTTAGGAAGAATCGCTTTCCGTTGATTTGACGCATGACATTCTCAGTTTCTTCTGGTTTACCCCAGTACCCCTTGAACACCTGGGGCCCATTAATGGCAATCTCACCTTTCTCTCCAATTGGCATCTCTTTTGTGCCTGTATCGATATCCACAATTTTGCAGTCAGTATCAGGCAATGGAAGTCCAATCGAACCAAATTTCCTGTATTTCTTAGTGGTTGGGTTGATGTGAGTTGTAGGTGAGGTTTCTGTGAGACCATACCCTTCAAACACTAACGCTCCAGTTACATCCTCGAATGCTTTTGCGACCTCTGGTGGCAATGGAGCTGCTCCTGAGCCACAGATGTTGATTTCCGATAAATCATACTTGTTGACATCTGGATGGTTAGCGATTCCCGCATAGAGCGCAGGCACACAATTGAACACTGTGCATTTGGTCTTCTCTAGTTCCTTTAATAGGTCTGAGAGTGGCGGGTTCCCCGCTCTTGGGTCCGGGATTGCGACAAGCTGACCAGCATACCACGTCGCTGATAGCAGACTAAGTGTCAGACCATAACTGTGATACCATGGTATGGCTCCTACATACACCTCTTCTCCATACCTGACACCACCTTCTCTTCCGACATCCTCTTCTTTCATATAGACCCATTCTACTATCTGAAGCACGTTTGACGTCAGATTATAGTGAGAGAGTTCTGCTCCTTTGGGTGTTCCTGTAGTTCCACCAGTATAGATCAGCACTGCAGTACTCTTCGGATCTATTTTGACGTCCGGTGCTTTTGGCTCATATTGCGCAAGAATATCCTCATAGAAAATTGTCTTGTCCTCTTCATAGTAAGGACTCTTCGGAACCTTCCCAAGGAGTCCTCCAATAAACGCCGTTGCCTTGGAGAGGAAAGGTTTGACACTGCATACAATCAAGGTATGGACCTGTGTTCCCTTGATAGCTTCATATGCAGTTGGTGTGAAAGTTGGATGATCAAGAGCAAAGACAATCTTCGAATCAGTGTCATTCAACTGGAAGTTTAGTTCACGTGCTTTGTACATTGGATTACAAGTAACGACCTTCGCTCCAGTTCTCAGAATCCCGAAGAAGATAGCTGGGAAATGAGGCACATTTGGTAAGAAGATCGCAACACTATCACCCTCCTTGATTCCTTTACTCACTAAGAAGTTGGCTACCCTCTCTGAATGTTCCTTGACCTCACTGAATGTCTGTTTCTTTCCCATGAATACAGTATATGGGAGGTTTCCACTCTTCTCCGCTGCCCTGTCCAGCATGGCAAACAAAGGTTCTTCTGGATAGTCTATTGTTTTAGGTGCCGTTTCAGGCCAGGCTTCCTTATTTTGCCAATATAGTTCGTCCGTTTCTCTCAACTCCATAACCTAACGAATTATAGCATCATAACTTAGCTGTCTAATATAGCTCTGCTTCCTGATATTTGTTAGGGATGCTTTTGGACGGTGAAAAAGAAGGTAGAGGGGAGGTTGTTTGCTCCCCTTTATCCTGCTGTTCTATTTCTTGGCCAGTTCAGCTTCACGTAGCTCTCTTCTGAGGACTTTTCCAACAGCTGTCATGGGCAGTGAATCTACAAATTTCACCTCTCGTGGTCGTTTGTAACCTGCCATGTGTTCCTTTGCCCACGCGATGAATTCCTCTTCTGTGGCTGTTTCGCCTTCTTTGAGGACGATATATGCCTTGACATACTCATTTGTTGGGTCCTCTTCTCTTGGTAGACCAATGACAGCAGCCATTGCCACCTTTGGATGCTCAAAGAAGATATCCTCAATCTCTCTTGGATATGCTTTCAGACCACCAACATTGATCATGTCTTTCTTACGGTCTGAAATCACGAAGAATCCATCTTCATCAATGTGACCGATGTCTCCGGTCAGGAAGTATCGTTTACCGTTGATAGTTCGCATCACTTCTTCAGTTTCTTCGGGCTTGTTCCAATAGCCCTTCATTACCTGTGGGCCGTTTATGGCAATCTCGCCTGTTTCTCCCTGCTTCAGTTCTTTCATACCAGTTTCAATGTCCAAAATCTTGGCATCAGTGTCAGGGAGTGGAACTCCGATTGAACCAAACTTACGTAGAGATTTGAGTGATGGATTAGCATGGGTCATCGGAGATGTTTCTGTCAAGCCGTACCCCTCGAAGAGTGTCGCGCCTGATGCGGCTTCAAACCTCTTGGCTACTTCCGGTGGTAATGGGGCTGCTCCTGAACCACACGCCTTTAGGCTAGATAGGTCATACTTGTTGACGTTTGGATTGTTAATCATACCAGCGTAGAGTGCAGGTACACAGTGCAGAATACTGCCCTTGTACTTCTGGATGTCAGCCAACAGTTCACTCATTGGAGGTTTGCCTGCTCTCGGATCAGGTACACACACTAGGGAGCTACCCATGAGGTATGATGCGACCATGGTCAGTGTCAGACCATAACTGTGGTACCATGGCAGTGCCCCAACAAACACCTCTTCTCCTGGTTTGAGTTTCTCTGGAGGACCGCCTCCCTCAGGTTCAAGTTGTGTCCACTCATCAAGCTGCAATACATTGCTGTAGAGATTGCTGTGAGTGAGCATCGCACCCTTTGGAGTACCGGTCGTTCCACCTGTATAGAGAATGAGTGCAAGATCCTCTTTTGGATTGATTGAAACATCAGGAGCCTTTGGCTCATACTGCTCAACGATATCATCATAGAATTCTGTGAAATCCTCGTAATGACCTCCCTTGGGTATCTTACCAAGTGCACTTCCAAGAATGGCTTTCACTTTTGGTAGGAACCTTTTGATACTACAAATCACGTGGGTTTTCACGTCAGTACCTTTTATTGCCTCATAGGATGTTGGCGTGAAAGATGGATGATCAAAGACAAAGACCGCCTTTGCTCCAGAGTCCTTCAGCTGAAAATTCAATTCATTTGCCTTATAGGACGGATTGCATGTGACAGCAGTAGCTCCACTCTTGAGAATACCAAAGAAGATTGGAGGATAGTGGGGTGTGTTGGGCAAGAATATAGCAACCTTGTCGCCCTTGCCGATGCCCTTGCTTGCCAAATAGTTGGCAATTCTATCAGCATGATCTTTTACTTCAGCAAAAGAGTGAGATATCCCATCATAGATTGTTGAAGGTGAATCTGGGCGTTCACCAGCAATTTTATCCAAAATTGCAAAAAGAGGCTCTTCAGGATATTCTATTGACTTCTTTACTGTATTTGGCCATCTTGATTTATGCCATAGCATTTCTTCCATATTATTTCGTTCTCCATATCTCTTGTCTTTGATTTTCAGTCAATTTTTTGACTGGAAGATATCAATTACAACAACATATGCTATTGATATTTCCTTCCACAGGCTGTTTTTGACTGGAATAATCCGTAAATATTGATTTCATAGGGACTAACGGAACAATTAAGAAACAGATTGCCGGAAGTTCAGCAATACTACACCCCACACAAGCCTTAGAGAGGAATCCACTTTGAACTATGAAGGAGTAATCGAGCAATCGTCAGTGGGATTGACAGAACTCATGAAATCTGGTGAAGAGATATTTGGTTACATCTACCCCCACGTTCCATTAGAGCTTTTTATGGCGCATGGG
Organism: Candidatus Thorarchaeota archaeon; assembly: GCA_048882965.1. Taxonomy (GTDB): domain Archaea; phylum Asgardarchaeota; class Thorarchaeia; order Thorarchaeales; family Thorarchaeaceae; genus SMTZ1-45. The sequence continues at coordinate 2,726 of JBHLRC010000032.1, read as the reverse complement.
TTAATACCTTCCCTTATTCGGGCACTACCTGGAAAAGCTGGTGGATTCGAAGAGAGTCTTCAGACCTTTGCTTGCTCGTACATTAGGAATCTCTATAGTCAACGTGCAAATGGTCAGTTCTTGACCTTAGCTGGGTTGCTATTTCCTGGAAATACATGTGACTCACTTCAAAATCTTGGCGATGTCTGGAAGGTTCGTTTTCCAGATGACAGAGTGTTCCGGTTGACATATCCTGTTACGAGATACAGTCGGGACAATTCGACAATTAAGTTTCTGACTGAAGAATTGAAACTTCTTAGCGAAAACATAGCTACAACGTTCAATCGACCTTTCCTCAAAGAGAGCTATGAACGTGCAGTTGAACTTGTTCGAGACTTTCGCGATAGTGCACAATTCCTTTACTCTGCACGAGTGGTCAATTCAAAGATTATTCCTTATAGCGATGTCGTCCGTCTAGTTAGATCTTTCTTGACAGCTCCAACTATCACATCAGTTTCTACAGTCAAGGATGCCGCAACGATGGTTAGAAACACAGCCGGTGAGTTGGGACTGTTGGATACTATCGAAGTTGTACGCAATTCGATTAGACGCGGTGACTTCTCAGAAATGAATCTCCCTAATGATTTAGAAACACCCCGTGTAGTCATTGCAGGAGGTATGGTTGAACCTCAAGCCATCGCCACCATAATCAAAGATTTACCTGATATTTCTGACTCTGTTATTGTCTTAGATCTTCTCTCTTTCGGGTTCAAGACAGTATTCACAGAGTCTCCCTCCGAGTCTGATGACCCATTTGCTGCGATGGCGCAATCAGTCTTGAGTGCTCCGGGTGAACCAACTCATGAGGGTCTCTCATATCGAATGAATGCGATGAAAGGGCTTCTCTCAAGCCTCTCTATTCAAGGACTCATTGTATGCGAGCAATCATTCTGTGACCCTGACCAATTTGAAGCACCATCCATTGAGAGAGCTGCCTCGGAGTTAGGTGTTAAAACAGTCCGGGTGCCGTTGGATCCTGAACTGAGTGACCGCAGTCGAATCGAAACACGGATTCAGACCTTCATAGAAACTTTGGAGTGAGTAATATAATGACGCAAGAACGACCCAGTGAAGAAAAGCCTTACAGGCGTCTTGAAACACAGGCACTCCTGCAACAAATCGCATTTCGTCATGGATTAGAGGCAATGGAAGCAAGCGAGAACGGTAACCTAGCTTGGGTGACCTCAGGCTTCCCAGTCGAGATTCCTATAGCCATGAACTTGGGTGTGGTTTATCCTGAACAGGCTGGTGCTATTATTGGAGCTCAGAAGATAGGCCCTGAAGTTTCTGATATTGCAGAAAATCTTGGATATTCACAGGAGTTGTGTGCATATGCTCGTGTCAGCATCGGTTCCACAGAAAAGCCTGAAGAGGTTCCAATGGGTTCACTTCCTACCCCTCAGATTCTTCTAGCTTGCAACAATATCTGTGGGACTGTTTTGAAGTGGTATGATGCTATTTCTGAAATGACTGGAGCTCCTGTCTTCCTCCTCGACACACCTCCTATCGATAAAGTGCAGCTCCCTCACAATCAGGAGTATGTGCGTCGAGGAGTAGAACGTCTGATTGAGTTTATTGGCTCACACTTCAATCGCACCCTTGAAGAGAATCGAATTCGTGAAGTGGCTGAACTTTCAAGTAGAGCCACAAGACTCTGGATACGTGCTCTTGAAGCCTGCAAGACTAAACCGAGTCCACTGAACTGCGCTGATAGGTTCTTAACGATGGCCCCAGTTGTGTCCAGTCGGGGGACTGAGCATTGTGTTGAGTTCTACGAATCTTTTGTTGAAGAGGTTGAAGAACGTGTTAAGAACAAGATTGGTGCGATTCGGGATGAAAAGGTGCGTCTACTTTGGGACAATATTCCACCTTGGCACACGCTAAGATTCTTCAATATACTTGCAAGCAGAGGCGTTGTCTTTCCTGCTGACACATATACACATGCATGGACAGGCAATATGGTGGGTGTGGATACATCTTCACTTCTTGACCAAGTTGTAGGAACATATTCCAAGGTCTACCTGAACATGGGGCTTGATGCAAAGGTCGACAAAATGTGTCAGCTGATCAAAGACTATGACCTAGACGGGTTCGTCATGTTCTCTGTCCGCTCGTGCAAACGCTACTCTTTAGGTCAGCTTGTTTCAAAGGAAATAGTGACCGAACGGACAGGTGTACCAGGAGTCATCATTGAAGGTGATATGGTTGACTCCCGAGTTTACAATGCTGCACAGATTGAAACCAGGGTTGATGCACTCCTTGAGATGCTAATGTAAGGAGAGAGGATCAGTGGAAATGGGTGTTGGGATTGACGTAGGCTCAACTACAACTAAGGGTGTCTTATTAGACAGTTCGGGCAAGATTGTTGCCAAATCACTGATGTTGACCGGTGCTTCTGCAGCTCAGGCTGTGGAAACGACACTTCAGAATATTACATCACGTTCAGGAGTTAACTTGAACGGACTTCCTGTCATCAGCACTGGTTATGGTCGTGCACGTGTTGAGCTAGCAGTAAAGTCTATCACTGAGATTACTTGTCACAGTGTTGGAGTACATCACATCAATCCTCAGATCAGATTACTCATAGATGTTGGTGGTCAAGACTCAAAGGTCATTCGAATTGGCCCCTCTGGACGTCCTGAAGACTTCGAGTTGAATGACAAGTGTTCTGCTGGGACCGGTCGCTT
>JBHLRC010000031.1:0-26534 GCA_048882965.1 Candidatus Thorarchaeota archaeon | reverse complement strand
ATATCATCAAACAACAATTGATGTGCATGAATGATCTTGGAACTCCCCTTATACTCAAGACCAATGTCTTTCAAAATCGCATTTACCTTATTCTTTCTCTCTTCGTTCTTGTCTAGCTCATGTTTGGCAAGAGCTAATGATTCGAGACATCCTGCACATGATGTAAGAATGTCAAGTCCTTCTGTCTCTGCAAGTGCGATGTTTCTTGCTGCAAATGTTATCCATGTGTCATCAGACATGGCACGAATAGCATTTGGTTCAGGACAGCAGGTGAATGGTAGGTCCACTAGATCAATATCGAATTTAGGAGCGATCATCCTGACTGACTTCTCAGCGAACTGCAGCCGATATGCCATTGTGCATCCTGGAAAGAATGCAAACTTCATTCCTCAGCCGCCTCCTGCGCTGCTTTGTTCAAAGCAAGAACTTCTGCTGCTCCAGTTGCTATGAACAGCTTCTCAATATCCTTCGGGTCTGCCTTTGGCAAGTCTGGTAGACCCAGTTCCACTCTCTTCTTTTCAGACCTACTTGATATTGGTGAAAGACAACCATCTTCAGCCAAAGTTTCTGCTGAATCAATAACATCCGGCGGAGCTTTTCCTTCTCTTGCTGAGATGTTTTTAATCTCCATCAGAATCTCTGCGAGTGAAACTCCCATTGGACATCTCTGGTCACACATGAGGCAATATGCACAAAGCCACTCATTTCCTTCTCGTGGAACCACTCCTTTCGTTATGATCGAATCAACTGATATTCTTGGGTTCAGCTCAGGTGCGACTCTGAACACTGGGCATGATGAACTGCATATCCCACACTGAAAACATGGTCTAGCTGTTTCCTTTAACTCGTCTAGCCTGGTTTTTTGAATCTCGTTCGCCATGCCAATCACCCCTTCTTTGCAGTCTTCTTCTTGGCTGCACTCTTTTTTGTGTCGCTAGGTTTTCTCTTTGGCTTAGATTTGGGCTTGGCTCGGGTCTTTGCCTTAGGTTTAGTAGATGCTTTTTTCTTGGTTGATTTCTTAGTCGCCGCTGGTTTCTTTGGTTTTGGTTTTGCTAATGGCTTTCTAGGTCTCTTCACTACCTCTGCCATCTCGGTCATAATTGTCTGCCATTTCTTACCTTCTCCAGCGGATACCCATTCTACTCTGAATCGTTCGTCATCAATTTCGTTTCGTTTCATCCAACCTCTGATTCTTGGTTCTCTTTTTGCCATCCAGTGGTTACCTGTCTGAAAGTGACAATCTGCTGGAAGATGGCAACCAGAATAGAGTACAGCTCCTGCACCAAGTTCAAACGCTTTCTGAGCAAACCTTGTTGCGTATCTACCAGAACACATTGCTCGAATGATTCTCGCGTTTGGTGGGTGTTGCATTCTCGAAACACCCGCCAAGTCTGAACCACGGTATGAACAGAACGCGCAGGCAAAGGCTAATACTTTGTTTCCAGGGTCCTCTTGAAGTGCAACCTCGATCTGGGTTTCAATCTGTTCAGTCGTAAAATTAGGCATGTAGATTGCGTCTTTTGGACAATCTCCAGCACAAGTCCCACACGCTTGACAGAGAGCACCCATGATAGTGTATTTTCCAGTTCCATCTTGTGAGATTGCTCCATACGGACAACGACTTACACAGGTACCACATCTACTGCATAGATCCTGCTTAATCCTGGCACTTAGAGCTTCAATCGGGTACCTGCCTTTCTGGAGTATGATACCCGCCCGACCTGCTGCAGCGCTTGCTTGTATCACAGAATCCCTGATGTCCTTTGGGCTTTCTGCACCACCACAGATGAAGACTCCAGCTGAGCTTGTATCCACAGGTCTCAACTTTGGATGTGACTCAATATAGAATGAGTCACTGGTACAGGATATCGGGAGTGGAAAGTTGCCAGCATTCCCCTCAGCACCCATTGAGAGGATGACCATGTCAAACTCCTCCATGACAAGCTGATTGTGAGTCGTATCCTCCACACTGACACGAAGGCTCTTGGTCTTTGGATATTGTTGAATTTCACCAACCCTGCCCCTGATGAATTTGACACCTTCTTCTCTCGCCTTTTGGTACTGGTCCTCGAAATATTTACCATGCATCCTTAAGTCCTGGTAGAAAATGGAGACCTCTGTATCCGGATAGTGTTCTTTGATAAGCAGTGCACATTTCACAGACTCAGCACAACAGAAATTCGAACATCCTGACCTAGTACTGATATTTCGTGAACCCACGCATTGAGCGATAGCTACAGATCTTGGTTTTTGAAGGTCCGACGGTCTGACAAGTGACCCCTCCGTCGGTCCAGCCGCATTAATGAGTCGCTCAAACTCTAAGGTTGTTATCACATTGGGATATCTACCCCATCCAAGTCTTGATATTTTGCTTGGATCTGCAGGCTTGAATCCTGTGGCAAGTATGATTACTCCCGCGTCTAGGTCTATGTACTTCTCTTTGTCAGAAGGTATAATCGCCTCCTGTTCGCATCTATCAATGCATTTTCCACACCGAATCAAATCCATTCCTAGGCATGCGTCTGGATCAATGAAATATGATGATGGCACCGCTTGCGGGAATGGGATTTGAATTGCTTTCTGCCATGTCAGACTCTGATCTGTGCGACTTGGGACATCTACAGGACAGACCTCTACACAGTCACCGCATGATGTGCAAGCATCAATGTCAACATATCTTGCCCGCTGTTTCACTCTTACCTCAAAGTTGCCTACATATCCTGAAACCGAATCAACCTCTGCCATTGTGATCAGGTTGATGTTGGGGTGTTTCGCTACATCTACCATCTTTGGACCTAGAATACAAATGGAGCAGTCATTTTGGGGGAATACCTTGTCAAGAATCGCCATTATGCCCCCAATGGTTGGTTTTTTCTCTACTAGATGAACTTTGAATCCTGCCTCTGCAAGGTCAAGGGCTGCTTGCATACCCGCCACACCAGCTCCCACAACCAACGCAGCTTGAGTAACTGGTACATCCAATTCAGGCTGGGCCTTCAAAGTCAATGCTTTTGCCACTGACATTGCCACCAAGTCTTTGGCTTTCTGAGTTGCAGCCTCATGATCCTGCTGATGAACCCATGAAACATGTTCTCGAATATTGGCCATGATACACAGATATGGATTGAGTCCTGCCGCTTTGACAGTCTTTCTAAAAGTGTCCTCATGCATTGTAGGACTGCACGATGCAACCACTACGCGGTTAAGTCCATGTTGAGCTATAGCTTCCTGGATCTCTCGTTGCCCGGGGTCTGCACATGTGTATGTATTCACCTGAACATGGACCACCCCTGGGAGGGTCTTTGCATATTCGGCTACATCATCGATGTCAACGACTGCACCTATATTTTTACCACATTTACAAGGAAATACACCAATTCGCACATCAGGAATTGAAGAAACAACATCCACTTCTGAAGGTCCTGTGCTGCTTTCTTTTGGATCGCCAGTGGTCATTTGCAAGTCCTCGTTCTGCAGAACGTAACTTATCAGCTTCATCCACTACTCGTAATAAAGGTTGAGAATAAATGACACAAATTCCTTCACAATAGTTCAAGTATTTCATAAATGACGTGTTCCACGTTTGAAATCGGACACTTTGACCATTTGTTTGGATGGATATATTCTTCTAGTGCTTAGACAATTCTGCTTCATATTGCTGAAGGAATTCTCTTGCTTAATATGGAAATCGTTGGTCCTATAGTTTCTTGTTTAGCCTTTGCAGATGTGTTTCTACACCTCTACTTGGACTTCGTGAAAGATCAAATAGACAAACATATCACAACTAGTAATTCAAATTCACAGATTCCACAAAATGCGCTTCTGATATCGGCCTTAACTACCATTATTGCATTCATTCTTGTTGCGATTTTCTCATTTTCTTGGCTCTTGAGGATTGAGCTATCAGGTTTTCTTACGGTTTTTCTTTTGGTTGACACACCACTTCTCTTGTGGGTTACAGGACTCGCGATTTTGAGCGTTGGAATACTCCTACATGGCTGGAGTAGATTGGTGAGAGGAAACTATGCAGCAAATTGGGAACTAAGCAACGAGCAGCCTTTAGTAACAACTGGTCCTTACTCCAGAATTCGTCATCCATCCTATAGTTCATACTTTCTTTCTTTCATTGGTCTTTTCCTTCTCATTCCATCGTTACCTACTCTGTTTTTATTTTCTGGATATTGGGGTTACAATGAAATCGCCAAACAGGAAGAGAAAATGTTAGTCAGTCATTTTGGTGAAGCATATTCAAAATATATGGGGGGGACTGGACGTTTTCTCCCAAAATTCTAAACTCAAAGAATGCCAAAGAGTTCACCAAAAGCGTAAAAAGCCCGGTAAGAGGGAGAGCAAATGCTTCTGGAGGCTACATGATGGTCGGAAAGGTATGGAAGTATATAGTTGAGAAACTTGAGTCTGAGGGAGCTTGTCACTTTTCACTTCTCGACCCTGATCCATTGTCCATATCCATTGAAGATGTTGTTAAGATTGCCACTTTAGTTGAGAAGGCAGACAGTGATGCGATCATGATTGGTGGGAGTACAATTTTCGGAGTCATTGACGATGCGGTTGAAAAAATCACCGAATCCGTAGACATTCCGACGATTCTATTTCCAGGAAATATCACTGGTGTATCTGAACACGCAGACGCTATGTTCTTCATGACTCTTCTCAACAGTACAAATCCTTACTATATTATCGGAGCTCAAGCACTCGCAGCTCCAAAAGTCAAACTAACAGGGATTGAGACCATCCCTATGGCTTACCTCATCGTAGCTCCCGGAAAGACTGCTTCATGGGTCGGAGATGCCAAACCTTTCCTCAGAGATAAACCAAAACTCCCTGCAATGTATGCAATCGCTGCGGAATTACTCGGGATGAAACTTGTCTATCTTGAGGCTGGTAGTGGGGCAGAGGGTGGTGGAGTACCTCCTGAGATGATTGGCACCGTTTCTAAGTTCATTGACATTCCTTTGATTACTGGAGGCGGTTTTAATGACGAAAAATCAGTGGTCGCAGCAGTAGATGCAGGAGCTTCCATAGTTGTACAGGGTACTTATTTAGAGAAATATGCCTTGAAAGATGACGGTGAAGGATTGGCCAAGATAATCAAAGGTCTCAAAAAAGCTGGCGCCAAGAGAGTTTAAATACTTGACAATCCATTTGCACCAAAGGCGCCATGGGAGGAATGCTCTACCTTGTCCTCAAAGACCGAAATGTTGAATGAGCTTCTATTGGACCTGAGCCGTGCATCCCAAGGGAATGTAGAGGCAAGTGCTGTCATCTCAAAATCACAGGGTCTTACAATTTCAACTCATTATCCAGAAGGAGTTGATGAAAAATTGGTCCCTGATGAAGATGTGATTGCTGGAAGGTCCACTCAGATACAAGAAGCCACAAGAAAGGTCTTCAAGCAACTCAAGCGTGGTCCCCTCGTAAGAATGTTAATCGAGGGTGAAACTGGTTATGTCATCATCTGTGATGCTGGTGCAGATGCTATTCTTGCAGTCTTAACAAACAAACGTGCTAACATCGGTTACATGTTCTTCATGATGACCCGAATAGCCAAACGAATTGAGAAAGTTCTCTCATAGCTGTTCTTTCCGTCACTTTTATCTGGCTTCCCCTCACGAGCCATCTAGTTGGTGAACTCATGGCAGATGATAAACCCGTTGACAAGACCGATGATGATGATGAAGAATCAGAAGACATCTGGGACAAATGGCGTCGTGCTGGTGTTGTAGCTCGTGAAGCTCTTGAGATTGCACGCCCAATGGTAACGCCTGGAACCAAGGTCCTCGATATTGTCAATGCAACTGAGAACTACATTCGTGAGAACTCATCAGGCACATCATTCCCTTGTAATGTTGCGATAAACAATGTTGCTGCTCACTACACTTCTCCACTCAATGATGAAACTGTTATTGAGGAAGGTGACTTGGTGACTGTTGATGTTGGATCACATGTAGATGGATGCATCGCCGATACGGCTTTCACAATCGCCCTCAATCCCGACCATGAAGCTCTTGTGAAAGCTTCAATTGATGCCACCAACGTAGCAATCCAGATGATGAGACCGGGTGCGAAGCTCAACACAATTGGAGCACTGATTGAGGACACAATTCAATCTGCAGGATTTGAACCAATAAAACAACTCTCAGGACATCAATTGAAAGAGTACGAGCTTCATGCTGAAAAACAGGTCCCATGTGTTTCAGGGAAGTCTGAGGTTCTTGTGGAAGAGGGCGAGGTCTATGCGATAGAAACCTTCGCAAGTACAGGATCGGGTAACATTACTGATTTACCGCGACCATTGATATACCAACTATTGCCAATTAGGGTTCCAGTCCGTTTCAAAGGCACTAAGCAGTTTTTGGGGATTGCCAGGAAAGAATACAAAGAATTCCCCTTTGCCAAGCGATGGATTGCAGAAAGAATGTCTCCAGCTTCTCTCGAAATGGCAATCAAGGAGCTAGAGAAGAATGGAGCTCTGTTCGCTCATAATGTACTTGCTGAAGAAAAGGGTGAGTTTGTGTCTCAACATGAACACACAATAATAATCACTGAACGCGGTCACGAGCGAACAACGTGATTTTGGTCTTCTTGGCATATGCAAACAAGGTCTAGGACATGTATAGTCTCATTCTAATAGATTCAGAACAATTAAAAGAAAATTTTTCCAAATGTTTTTCTGTGGGTTACCGGGAGACTGTCTTCAAAGCTATGACTATGCCGTGAACTCTGGCGGTTTTATCCGGTTCCAACTAATGTGGAGGAGAGGCATTGGACCGGACGAGTGGAGAGAGTGATAGAAACGACTCTGTTTCTGATACAAGTACAGATCCCGTAGCTTGTTCTGAATGTGGATCTACTTCTGTCGTAGAAGATGTGGCCCGAGGCGAGCGGGTCTGTGGTGGATGTGGTCTTGTACTTTCAGACCATCGGATTGACACTGGTGCTGAGTGGAGGGCATTCAGCACTGAAGAGAGTGATGCTCGCAGTAGAGTTGGAGCACCAATAAGATATACAGTTCATGACAAAGGTCTCTCGACTGTCATTGATTGGCGAGACCGTGACACATCAGGAAAGAAGCTCAGCCCCAATAGAAGGTCAGAGATTTACCGTCTAAGAAAATGGCAGATACGTTCCCGTGTTCACAGCTCAATGGACCGGAACCTAGCCCAGGCAATGTCGGAACTAGAACGGTTAGCTTCCCAGCTGGGTATTCCCGGACCTATCCGTGAGCTAGCTGCTTTACTGTATCGAAAGTCAATCATCCAGAAATTAGTAAGAGGCCGATCAATTGAAGCTATGGTTGCTGCAACCCTTTATGCAGCATGTAGAATCAGAAAGAAACCTCGTCCTTTGGATGAGGTCGCTGATGCTTCTCGAGTTGACAAGAAGAAGCTTGGTCAATGTTATCGCTTGTTACTGAGAAGTTTGGCAATCAAAATACCTCTGAGCAACCCAATCGACTATATCTCTCGATTTGCGTCTCAGTTGTCGCTCTCTAGCCCTGTGCAGTTGAGGACGGTTGAGATTCTTCAACAGAGTAGAAATATCGGCCTTACAATTGGACGTGACCCATTGGGTCTTGCTGCTGCGGCAATATACGTTGCTTCTATCATGCTGGATGAACGTAGGACCCAGCGTGAGATTGCTGAGGTTGCTCGAGTAACTGAGGTCACTGTCAGGAATAGGTACAAAGAAATCGTGAAGAAACTCGGAATTGACTCAATGACCTTTGGATAGAATCCTCACTGGTATCCAAATTATTTCTGCAATCTGATAAGTCGAGGTCGAACTCGATTGTGGTGGTCTTGATCGTTACCTTCTTCCTGAACTTTGGAACGACCAATCCACTTGAACCATTTCTTCTGGAAATCCTAACTTGGCAAGGACATCTTGGATAACGCCTCGATGGTCTCCTTGTAGCTCAATGTGACCATGTTTGGCAGCCCCTCCACAAGCAAGTTTACCTTTCAGTTTGGTTGCAAGGTCTCCGAGGTCAATGTTCTTGTCAAAACCTTCAACAACAGTTGTCAAACGACCCCATTTTCTACGTTCAATAGTTACAGTAATCCTTGCCTCTTCCTGTGCAATCGTTTCACAGACGCACAAATCTCGAGGCAATCCGCAATTCGGGCAAATTCCGCCTTCGTCGTCGCTCACGCAGCATTATACTCCTTAGTTTTGGCTAATATTTTGTGCCGGAGCAAGCTTTGTTCGTAGTACCTTAAAAGTGCTATGAGTAGGTGCAAAATTGATGTTAGGCAACAGTAAAGAGCCACATAGAATACCAAAATGTCACTAATGTCAGGTCGTGTACTAATCGTTGATGCCCTAAGTGCAGGCTCGGGACAACGTACCAGCTCAAGGGACTCTATAGGTTGTGGACCACGTACCGTTGCAGGTGTATTGGAAAAACATAGTGTTCAGTGTGCAATCTCCAGAGTGGAGAACATTCTCTCAAAGGGAAGTGTTCTGAAGCGATTTGACCATCTTGCCATTAGTGCCATGACTATGGACAAAGTTGCGGTCCAGAAGATAGTCAAACTCTGGCGACAATATCGTCCGAGGGGCAGGGTCTTAATTGGTGGTCCAATTACTTCGGAACCTGAGGATATTCTCAACCAAATCCGACCTGATGCCCTCATAATTGGTGAGGGAGAAGCAACCCTTGACGAGCTTTTGCGACGGGGATTCCTCGAGGAGACAATTGAGCTGTCAGAAATTCGTGGAATCAGTTACTTTGAATCGAAAAGACCTCGGACAAATCAGACACGCCCTTTCATCACTTCGCAGGATCTCTCTGAGCGATACCATCCATCAACTACAAGGATTGTTGACTATCCTGCTTATCAGGCTTGCAAAGTCTATGTTGAGATACTCAGAGGATGTTCAAACTTTCGGAGGACAAAATACCCCCTCATTGATGGAACACAGTGCACAGAATGCAATAATTGTGACTCAAACGACTCAACAATCAGAATGAATTGTCCAGAGGACATTCCTCCAGGTTGTGGTTTTTGCAGTGTCCCTGGTACCTGGGGGCCTCCTAGGAGTCGTTCAGCTGATCCAATAATCCAAGAGGTCACAGAACTTCTTGAACTGGATGTTCATCGAATTGTCTTGGAAGCTCCTGGTTTCTTAGATTACATGCGAGATGTGGAACCTCTGACGGACCCATGTCATCCTCCTGCAAATCTTGATGCAATTGAAGACCTCCTCAGTCGGTTGAACTCACTCCCTCAAGTTTCTAGAGGGGATGTCCATATCGCAATTGAAAACATGAAGGCTTGTCTTTTCACGAAGCAAGTTGCCGAAACAATGAAGAAATCTATGATCTCGAGCTCTCCCAATATCGGGTTAGAAACCGGGTCTGAGCAGCATATGCGTCAGATTGGGAAGTGTGGCAGTCCTGATGATGTAATCCATGCAGTCCAAATTGCGAAAGCCTATGACATGAAACCCTTTGTCTATCTGATTTACGGTCTCCCTGGTGAAAATGCTGAAACAACTGAACAGTCAATCAAGATGATGCGAGAAGTAAGTGAAGCTGGTGCTGAGAGAATCATTCTCTATGGATTTCGCTCACTACCTGGGTCTGCTTTCGCGGGTTATCCTGAGTCATCTCTCAAGGACCACTTTGGGCAGACTCTAAGAAAAGAAGCTGAGAGGATCAATCGTCAGAAAAAGGAACAGTATCTGGGGAAAGTGGTCCGAGGGATTGCTGCAGAACCGTCCAAAACCCACCATGGCTTCACAATGGTCTATCCTCTCAAGGAAGGTCCACTCATGACCGTTCAAGGTGGATTTTCCACAGGAACACTTCTCAGTGTTAGAGTTACCGAGGTACTTAGCGGCGGTCTTGTGGCTGGAGAGGTTGTAGATACATAGTACGGATAGGTCCTACGAAAAGCTTCATATTGCCTTACTCCGCGACACCAGCAGGTGACTGGAATGGTCTACGTTTGTCATAAGTGCCACAAGGAAGTTACTCCTGAAGGTCTCAAAACGCTTCCCGGGGTGAAGTGCCCATATTGTGGGGGTCGTATCCTTTACAAAATCAGACCTCCGGTCGTTAAACGGGTAAAGGGTGTTTGAAGGACTCTTATTTACTCCACCATCCAACCACGATCTCCTGTGTGCTCACCAACCAAGTGACCTAGGATGGGAGAGATGAACAAGTTAGATGATCCAGACGAGAGGACGCGTGTCATTGTCCGAGTAGTGATGGATGAGAGTGCAACGAAACTCAAGAGTCTACGGACAGTCAGTGAGGTCCTAGAGAAACGAGAAGAAGATTCTAAGATTGTAGGGTTGAAGAAACATCAGACTCAGATGTACTTCTAGACTGTCTTAATCATTGGGGCTGTGCATGCTATTTGGTCACTAGGGATTGCTGCATTGGATCTATACAACATCATGGAGAACATTGAAGTGTTTCAAAAACATGCATTACTTGATGCAGTAGAGATTGTCATAAGACCTAAATTACACTGACATACATCACGAGTCTGATTACGAGGGTTAGTTTGTGCCAATAAATCTAGATTTTGACCAAGATGCAGCATACAAGACAATTGAGGATTTATGTAAGATTGGACCCCGTGTGAGTGGATCCGATGCTGAAACTCGTGCTGTGCTTTTGATAGAAGAACGCTTCAGGAGCGCCGGACTAGCGACGATACAGATTTTGGGTCATGAACACTCCTTCTATGAGGCTGAGACTGCGACTCTGGGATTACCTGATGACAGCATAGTGATACAGGGTGTCCCTTGTTGGATGAGCGCATCAACAATTCTTGGAGGAGTCGAATCCGAAACTGTCTATATCGGATCATATCAGATGATTGACAGCCTGAAGCGAGAAGATGTTGAGAACAAGTTAGTCATCACCCTCTATGTTGACCGACCAGGAGAGACGACCGAATCGTGGAAGAAGCTTTATGCAATGAACCCTGATGGTGTAGTATTTCTTGACCTAGAACGAGATGCGGCTCCCCGAGATTTCTTGAACAGTGAATTAATCCCATCTTTCTCACGAATCCCATCAATAGTCGTATCCGCATCACAGACAAGAATTCTACATGAGAATATGTTTGGCTCGCAAATGAAAATGGTAGTCAAAGGCTCCAGACAGTCCGGGAACATACAGAGCATTGAATGCAAACTAAAAGGGAAATCGCCACAAACAGTTTTGGTATGTGCGCATCATGATACACATCCATTGTCTCAAGGAGCAACAGACAATGCAGCAGGCGTAGCGATAATGCTGGAACTCGCTCGTATTCTCGCACAACAGGAACTCAACCTGAGCTATCAATTCGTGTCTTTCGGAGGGGAGGAATTTGGTATGAAAGGCTCACGGTCTTATGCATCTCAGGTGGACTTGGACAATATAGCACTATGCATCAATTTTGATAGCATTGGCGAGTTGCCGGGAATGTTGCTAGCCTTCGCGTCTGGCACAGATGAAATGATTGATTGGGTCTCCAAAATATCTGTGGAAAACAAGTATCCTGCTCATTGCCGACGGGCATCCACTACTGGGGGCGACAACAAAGTATTCGCGGCGAATGGGATTCCTACAATCCATCTAGCAAGCTACGGGACAACGACAGGCAAGGTCAGCCATAGTGCAATTGATGATGTTTCACTTCTCACGCCATTCACAATAGGCGAGCTGGGCAAATTCGCCTGTTCAATTATCAAGAATCTGGAGATTAGCAAGAAGATTCCTTTCAAGAGAGAAGTACCTGATGATTTGCTTCAAGCAGCAAAACAACGACTTGTAGCCACGGGCTCTTGATTTGCCCAAAGCTTGAGAGAACGACTTTCTGTCCTTCTGTTGAATCCATAGAAGCACTTTCACAACTCTCTTCTGTTACTCGGGCGAAAGTCCAATCTAACGCTGTGTCACAGCCTTAAGAATCCGTGAGAAGTTCGGATTGACACCATATCGATGTATGAACCTGATTGTCCACCAGCTCTCATACCTTGCAAGTAGGGTGGTCCTGTAGGTTTTGTAGAGTCGAGTGTCCATACTGTGGAGGCCGGATTCTATACAAGATTCGTCCACCAGTCGTCAAACGCGTTAAGGGCGTCTAGTTCTCAGTTCTTCTGTTTCAAGGTCTATACAAATTGTAAATGACAATAACAAAGGATGCTATGAACAGGAATAAGAAGAAGACTGCTGCAATCTTAATTTTCCAAGAGCGTTTCATTTTCACTCCACCTCTTCGCCAATCAGTATTTTCCCTAGTGTGGTGAGTCCATCAACGCCTCTTATTTCTCCATCGAACAGTGGGACTTCAGTGAGATCCATGTCTGAATACAGCTCTCGGATATCTACGAGATTTCTTTGTTGCATCTCGTGTCGCTTTGTACAGAATTTACATTTTGGATTCGGAGGAACAAGCTGGTTGATGATAATGTGATCGGCTGGGATGTGCCAAGAATCCAGACTTGCCAGTAGTCTCTGGGTTTCAAACACAGCCATGGCTTCAGGGATCATGACCACAACGAATTGTGTTGTATCTGGATCTGACAATTCAATCCTTGCTGCGCGGATTTTGTCCTTTGTCTGTTGAATCATCTGCCAAGAGCTATCTTCCTGCTCTCCGCCACCCAACATACCCCGAAGAGAACCTAACATAGAGCTCAGTCTCTGGCGCATCGTGAGAATCTTACCAAGCCAGCTGTCAAGTAAGTCTGGTAGCTCTAGAAGTTTGAGAGTGTGCCCTGTAGGGGCTGTGTCAAAGATCACACGGTCATAAGAGGAGTCCTCAATAAATTCGAGTATCTTTCCAAAAGCCATTGCCTCATCCGCCCCTGGAGGCGCCATCCCAGTCATATCTCCCATGAGACCTGCAGCCATCTGAGCTTCTGGACCCATAGAACTATCTCCCATGACCTGTTGGAATTCTTCCATCCCCTTCTCGGTGCTTATCTCCATCCCCCAGAGATTGTCAAAACCCTCAATGGGAATAACATCCCCTCCTGACAGGTCTTGATCGAAACTATCGCTCAGGCTGTGTGCGGGGTCTGTGGAGAGTACAAGTGTACGGAAACCATGTCGTGCAGATAATACTGCCATTGCGCCTGCACTGCTGGTCTTACCAACTCCACCCTTTCCACCCGAGAGAATGAATTTGACTGTGTCTTTGTAGATAATGTCCTTTAGGGTCATTGGACTGCCTCAATGGACCCTCGTTCCGCTGAGGTTTTTAACCCTTCCATAGGCCATAGGTTAAAGAAGCTAGAAGAATAAAATGAAAGCTGACTTACTATATTCTGCAGGCTTACACAAGCTTCTTGAGGCGTGGCAGGATTAAACACAGGAATACCATCGAGGAAGGTTGAATGTCGTTTCCACAGGTTCGAACTACTGCACTAGAATTTCCTGCAACTGTCCTTAGACTTTTGGGCATAGAAGTTCCTGATGGCCTCTTCGGTCCCAATCAGGAACTATTACAAAAGTTTGACCCGAAGTCTGTAGTAATTATTATGATAGACAACTTTGGGCTTTTCGAAGCAGTGGTGTACAAGCCTGAAGCACTCATTAAAAATATGGAAGCGCTTGCTTTACTCGAAACAAATGATCCTTATGCACTCCCTCTCATCAAAAGACTCCTACGAGGACACAGGACAGACTTTCATCTGATCCAATACGCCAAGGACCATGGTAAGGTCACGAGGGTAATATGCCGCGAGGAAGACATGGATTATTGCGATTTCGACCCATCCTACACTATCAAACCAAGAGATGACATGGCTACCTACATTGAGGCCACAAAATACATCTTCAAGAGCGAACTTCTCTACCTACACTTCTTGGATTTTGAGAGTCTTTATGCACAATATGGTCATAGGACACCTCCCAAAACTTTGCTGGAGAAGATAGTACGTCGCACGGATAATTGGATCAAGGTGTTACTCAGACAGGCAAGAGTTGGGACCTTGTTCATTGTAGTCGGTAATCACGGACGACATCCCATCCCTCTTGATTATGAAGGAAAACTTGCTGAGTGGCGAAAGGCGAATTCCCCCATTGCAATAATGTTCCAGAAAAGAGAATGACCTCAATTTATGGTATTAGTACAGGGATACCAAACAGTATTGCTACCATAGCGAGTATTAGACACAGTTTCCAGAAACTAATTCTTCGTGCCAACCTCAACAAGAACTCCATTGAAGCCAAACCAGTTACAAAGACTATCCCTTCCACGAGAATCAGGTCCAATGTTCCAACACCTGAAGGTAATGTACTTCCAGTTAGAGCATCTACCAGAAGAATGCCAATTACTGCAGGGACACTCATCAAGAAACTGAACTTCATCGCAGTTTCTTTATCTATTCTCTGCATCAAAAGAGCTGAGATTGTCACTCCAGATCTACTCAGACCGGGAAGAACTGCTAGTCCTTGAACAAGTCCTGTTGCAGCAGCTTCTCTGTCTTGGACATCTTTTTCAGTATCAACTGCTTCCTCTCCCTTTCTAGTTGGTAGATAGAGGACTATTGCAGTAACAAGGAGTAGCGCGCCAACTAGCATGTTCAGAACTTCACCATGTTCTGGAGTAAGATTGTTCTTCAAGAAGAAATAGAATGGAACAGCTGTGACAGCAGTACTCAATGTAGCAATCAGGAGTGACCTAAAGAGTTTCTTGTCCCTGAGACTCAATATTTCGAAGATTACCCTTGGATAACGAACGACTACTGCCAAGGCAGTACCAAGATGTAGCCAGACAACCAAAGAAACTATTTCTTCTACTGGAACCGGTGTGAAATTGTAGAGGAATAGGACAACCTGCCCCTCGCTGCTTATTGGAAGCCATTCTACGAGTCCCTGAATAAGAGCAACGATAATCTGCCAGAGTTCCACCTTTCCTTTCTCCTACCTGCCTCGTTGTCCAGAAGAATTAAAAAGCTACTCCAATCGACTCCAGCTCAAATGGGTGCGATTCATGGTTCTTGATAATGGTCGATTCTTGAGTTCAGAGCTTGGAAACATCACTCAGATGTTGGATGAGCATTTTCGTGTGGCTGTTTCAGCCAATAAGATGGTGGTTAATTCAATAAATGATTGGTTGGGAGGAAAGAAATCAATAGACAAAGTGGAGTTAGACAAGATTACTTCACTTGAGGAGAAGGGTGATACTCTGAAACGTACTATTCTGAATGAATTGGCAAAAGCAAATAGTTTGATGCAACGTGAAGACCTTCTCAAACTCGTGCATTACAACGATAAACTGGTTGATGGTGCTGAAATTGCATTCTTTCACCTAGCTGCAGTTGTCAATCAGTGGACTCCTGACGGTGAATTAAAAGAGAATATAGAAAAGCTCGGAACTCTGATGATGTCACAAGTTAAGAAACAGCGTGAGGCCTTACATTTCCTCTCAATAAATATGGAAGAATCCATGAAACGCGCTGATGCTATCTGTAAAATAGAGAAAGAGATAGATGTTGTACAGCGAATGATAGTGACTCTCCTGTACCCATTAGACATTCCCATGTCTGTGATTCTCAGGTTCAGAGATTTCATCAATATGTTGGAAGACATGGCAAACTTCAGTGAAGATGCCGCGATAGTCATCAGGAGTCTTTCACTAACACTAAACACTTGATATAGTCGGTGCTATGAATTGAATGAAATATCCACTATCGCAGATGCAAGACTTGTTGGCGATAGAGGAATAGTCTGGAATCCTGATCAGGGCATGCAGCTCTATAAAGAGGGCTATTATGGTCAACCTGTAGGGATTAGGAAACCCAAGTCTTCAGTCTTTGACAAGCCACTCGAGCTGTCTTTAATCGAATGTGTATACCTTGCCCAGCAGAAACGTCTGAATGTCTGGCGCCATGATAAAAACAAAGCATTGAGTGTAGAAGAGCTTCTTCAGATTGGGTCCGAATGGTCCGAGGAGTTCAAGGACCGATTCATTGTATACTCACAACTCCGGGAACGTGGTTATGTGGTTCGCCCTGGACTTAAGTTCGGAACTGACTTTGCGGTTTATGAGTATGGCCCTGGGAAAGACCACGCACCTTTCCTTGTACACGTGATTCCTCAAAGGAAAGGAGTAGTTCCACTTGACATAGTTCGTGCAGGTAGGTTGGCTACCAGTGTGAGGAAGAAATTCATCATCGCTACTGTGAAAGAAAATGGAGAAGTTGCCTACTATTCGTTTGTATGGCATAGACCATAGTAAGCCTGACTGAGAAAGTTTTAAGTTAGCAATTTCAATGTCCTCCATAATATCTGGCCCAAGAGGATGAGTCCTAATGGCTAAGGCTGAAAACGCGAAGGCTTTTGGTATGCTGCTTGCACAAGCCTGGGAGAACACTCCTTCATTCATTTGCAGCAATGACGACTACATATACTGCCTATTTCCGTCTGATGAAACAAAGACAAGCTGGATAGAGGCATCTCTAACTTTTCCTGATGGTTCACTGGACAAGAAGGAAATCGACTCTTCAAAAGCAATTGCGCTGCTCATTGAGGAACTAAAAGTTCTTCCAACTTATGGTGCGAACACAATAGTAACAACAAAAGCCCAGCTAGATGAAGTTAGTAGTCGACTAGGCTCGCTAACATGAAAAAGATCAAACAAAATGTCGGGCATTAGTCCGATTTAGACCTTTATCATCGGTGGAACATAACCATGTCAGAGCCGCTTGTTACATGTCCTTTCTGTGGTTTGGAAGTTCCTGAGGGACGCTTCTGCAAAATTTGTGGAAAACCACTTGATACTCAAGTGATACTCAGGTCGACCGATTCAGAATCTCAGTTTGAAGAGGTTGAGGACTCCTCAATCGAATCTCCTGAACCTAAGACAATAGTTCTGCCCGCTTTTGATGTGACTATTGATGACATGGATCAGGAAGCTGCTGTTATACTCCTGTCTAGGTCTGAGCTTGAAGTTGTTGATTTGGAGCTTGATAACATCATCGAGAGGACAAAAGCCACAAGACAAGCACTCCAGCTAAAACAAGCAGACAAAGAAATACTCACAGCACGAGCTGAGGAGTTACGTACTGAGTTTGAGAAAACAAAGAGCCGTCGTAGAGAGCTTACAGCTGTTTCAACATCCCTGGTCTTGGAAACATTGCTTGATGCAATAGACAAAGACGAGGTCCGATTAGAAAAACTGGAATCCATTTCTGGTACTGTTGACAAAGATGTTTACAAAGAACAACGAAAGGAAATTGTCGACTCTCTCAAAGAACTACGTGTGAATTTGAAAAAGGCGATAAAGACAGCGAAGAGATGGGTGAAGGGAATCAAGAAGACACTCAAGAAACTTGACAAGGAGATAAGCAGAGTTGAAGCCAGATTCAAAATTGGTGACATATCCCGCGACTCCTATGATTCATCAATGTCGAAACTCAAGAGGAGTATTCGCATTGTGGAGGGTTGTCAGGAAAGTCTAGAATCACTTCTCAGAATTGCTGAGAAAAGGTGAGAATGAATAAACAATGGAGCGATCAGAAATGGTCGGTAACTACCCGGATTGCACAGCTTTGTGTGACGAATTCATCTGTGAACGGAAACCTCCAGCTCTGAAGATTCGGAAACAAGGTGACAAGAAAATTGTTTGGTGCACTTGGATTGATGAGGAGTGCGACCAAGGATGGTGTGTCCACTCCAAATGTGCTGCTAGAAAGATGACGCAGGATGGTAAATGCACTAAAGTAAAGAGTCCAGTCCAGACTAAACCTGTTGTCAAGATTGATGAGCCATACCCTGACTCGATGCCAAAGGATATCGCAAAGAAATTCCGACAGAGATGATAACCTCACAATCAATCATGGCGCAATGTCTATAAGTACCACATAGGTCGCTGTTCTGCGAAGGTGAACTGAAATGTTCAAGGAAATTAGGCCTGAGATGAGAGCCCTGATCTACTTCATGGTCGGTATTTCATTTCTAGGACTTGGTATTCTGCTTGGTCAAGCAGCTTTTGCTGTTGGTTTACTTCCTGGACCAACACCAGTTCCCTAGTACAGAGTGGTCAGATTGAGCCGTCTTGATGAAATCTTGAAGCTCCTTCTGAGCTTTGACGGAATATCAAGAAAATTTGTACTTCCCTCAATCATTGACCGACTCAGACAAGAATCTTTCAATGGTAATGCTCCCCACAGCCTAGGAGAGGACTCAGCTGCCATAGGGACTGAATCTGATGAATATATTCTCTTGACTACCGATGCTATTGTTGAAGACCTCTGTCTTAACTCTCCACGAGCAGCAGGCTTCAATGCAGTTCTTGCCAACATGATGGATATCTATGCGGCTGGTGGAACTCCTACTTCATTTGCAGTATCTCTATCATATTCTGATCCTAAAATAGGGGAAGAATTACTTGATGGTTTGATTAGCGGATCCCAGACCTTTAGAGTACCAATTGTTAGAGGTCATACGAATCCCCAGTCAACATCAACATATGTGGTTGGTTCAGCAACAGGTACTGTGATGAAGGACGCTCTCCTTACAGCAGGAGGTGCGGAATCTGGAAATCTATTGGTGTTGCTATTTGACAAAGTCGGACGAAGGGGCGAGAATTATACTCTGGGCTGGGACTCGGTAACAGGTCGTTCATCCGATGAGGTCGTTCAAAGACTCTCTGTCATGAATGACCTTGCTAATTCGCAACTGTTGACAGCAGCTAAGGATGTTTCCGTTGCTGGAGTAATAGGTACTGCAGGAATGATGTTGGAATATTCTGGATGTGGGGGGACAATAGACCTGGACTCGCTTGATAGTTCACGACCTTCCGAAATATCCTTGGATGACTGGGTTCGTATGTTCATTTCCTTAGGATTTCTCGTCGCGACCAATGAGAATAATCTCTCTAGAGTGGAAAAAATCACCGAGCAACATGGGCTCTCATTTTCTGTGATTGGACACACTGATGACTCCAAATGTGTTAAACTGGAGCTCGGAGCTGAAGAATTGATTATTTTTGATTTCGCAGATGGTGGTGTCTTTACACCTAAAAATCTGAATGCCTGATATTAATACGTTATAGTTATAATAACATAAACTAGGTAGTTCACTTGAAGTGGCTTAAGTGTCAGAGGAAAAGATTTGCAGTATTGTAGGTTGTAGGAAACCCTACAAGAGATCAATGAAACGGGATAGAATTGCTGAGAGTGTGGCAAAATCTAATCTCAAAGTCAAGGACGCAAGATCAAGGAAAATCTATCTTTGTGCGGACCATTGGAAGATTGTAAAGAAAGTCTTCAAAAAAGACACAACAAAGGCTGAACGGCTCAGATGGGGCCATTAGACCCTGCAGCTTGACTCTCAAACTTGGTCACGAGGATTTGTGCATGGAGTAGATCCATATGTGTCCTAAGAGTAAGCGCAATCTCACGCTCGTGCCTGACTACAAACTCTGGCTTGAGAGCGGCGGGGAGTATATCTTTGGGCCTGGTGCGTTTGCGATTCTCAAAGCCGTACATGAAGAGGGGACCATAACAAAAGGTGCAGAAAAGCTCAAGATGTCCTACCGCTATGCTTGGGGCGTCATAAAGAAGATTGAGAAGAAACTTGGTGTTTCCTTGGTAGAGACCTTCAAAGGTGGAACAGAGGGCGGGGGTGGAGCAAGAGTGACAGAGAATGGTCTGAAGCTAATGGAAATGTATTCTAGTATCAATAATGCGTTCCATGATGTTCTTGAGTCCTCTGATAGGCTTGATTTATGAGAATCGCAGAACAATTGCGTTGTTCGGACAATGGCTCTTGCATTCCAAACACATTATACAATCTGGACTATGCATGTGTTGGTATGGGAATCTTCGAATCCGTATATTCATCGGACATACCACCTCACACACGTTACATGTGTCAGGTGTACATCTCGCGGGATTTCTCCCGATACCAATAAGCGCATCTCGTGAGAATAAACTGTAGAACCATCCTGCAGGACAGAGCCATCTACAGAACCATCTTGGTACCCAGACCGATATCAAGAAGATGAAGATGACGAAACTCATTTGGATTAAAGGCCATCCCCATGTTGAGAAGTACCACAAAGTGGTCAAACTGGTGGGCCAGAGTTGTTTCGGTAGAAGTACGAATATGATGTGCGCTGGATTTAGAGGTGCAAAGATGTCATTAGCAAGATCTTCGCCAAGAAGATTCAAGAGATTTTCTGCGGTTCCTGTGACTCTCGCAAGACCAATCCACACGGCGAAGAATGCCGCAATGACAAAGACATATGCTTTGACCTTTCGAAGTTCTTCTTCTGTACCCGGAGAGGGGCGAGTCTTTGTCCTTTTAGGTAACGTTACAAAATCTTGAATGGTGCCAATTGGACAGATCCATCCACAGGGTGCTCTTCCAACAAAGATTAGAATAATTAGCATTGCTCCCAAGGTGAAGAACGGGAAGTACCCTGTTGCGAACTCACGTATCATTGTGTCAAAAGAACCTGCAATCACGCCAAATGGTGCTTCAAGAGGGGCTAGTATTGGTAAAGTCGGTAATTGCTCCCAGATTGAGTGCCATAACGCCTGAACATTGGGCATGTGAAACCACGAAGCAAGGATGTAGCCATTGACTCCAATAAACGCAAGAATCTGAAATATACGACGAAACATCCTGATATTGAGAACTAATCCGAGAGGATTCTTGCCAAGACGAGTCTTTCTTGCCTTCTCTTTTTCCTCAGTTTTCTCCTCTGGAAGCTCCTCCTCTGGCTCGGACTCCTCTTCCTCGGTACCAGTTTCGTCGATTCTATCGACATCCTCTGCCATTACTTTCAGTCCTCACCTGAGGGTGTTGGCGGCGTGAATCTGAGCCTTGATTAAAAACATTGTGCTCTCAATGTAGATGGTTCCTTCATTCATATTGGAACTTCCAAAAATGAGAGGTGAAGTGTGTCACCAACAAGAGTCACATCGAGCGTGTATAATGTTCTATCTTGATGTGATGTGATTACATCATCTATTACGATCTCGTGGTTGTATGCTGCTGGCCACGTTGTGGGTGTCCCTTCATTATTGCTGAAGGCTACAGTCAGAGTATTTCCATTTGAAGTGACAGTGACGCCTGGAATCACCCATATGTTGATTGTAGTACTGTTGGATGCACCTGTGTCAATGTTGCTCGTGGCATTGTGAATCTGTTCCGCAATGAGTTGTGCTTCCTGCAGTTGTGATGTTGTATTGATCGTGTCAATTGCATACATCAATACTGGTACTCCGATTATTACCGCAGTCGAGAGACCTATTGCAATGAGCATCATCTTCTCAAGAGACCTTGATACCATGCCCTTCTGTAAGGCAATGCCCCCAATAAACTACTCTGTATTTCAACTAAAATAGTTCAATTACTCGTGTTTAATGACATACTGAATTGCGCAGCATAGATAGTAAAACAGATTAGCTCAGACAACAATGAAGATATGATTTACTCTGAGTTGGGAGGTGGTGAGTCATCCGTGTTTCAGTAAGGCTAACCAAACGTCGCATGATTGTGCTGCTTCTGCTCTTCCCAATCCTGGGATTTGGTCTTGTAGATTCAAGATTCCTCTGGACTGGCTGGAGTCCTGATGCCGGAGGTATGTGTTTTATGACCCCACGTCAGAATGCCAATGCAAACCAGACATACTCAACTCTTTTTCTGGGTGTGAATTTCACCTTCCTGTATTGGACGTATCCTCCTCCAATAGAAGTGAACGGGACAACAGTCGTTGTTGTGGACCATCCTTATACTGCTTATTTCATTGTTATCTTCGAAGACGGAACAACAGAGCATCTCAACCTTGATGTTGCAGGATACCCATTATCATTACCATTTGATACTCCGCATGGTGTTAGGACGGTTCATACTCGACCTACCGCTGGAATAGTTAGAAGTGATTCATGGGGTCTATTAGGCGGATGGCAATATACTATTGCTATACTGGACTAGCACTTTTTAACACACCTTTTTCCTATGTAACAATAATACGATCATAGAACTGTGTGGGATTGCTGCGATCAAGAGAAACAAGTCGAGCGTTCAGTTTTATTCAAATCAGTTTTATGCAAGAAACATCCCTTTTGAACTGAGGCAAGGATATGGAAGAACTTGTCCCAGTTCATGTGGGTCTCATGGGCCATATAGATCATGGCAAGACAGCACTAGCAAAAGTTCTCAGTGAGAAAGTGTCCACAGCAGGTTTGGACAAACACCCGCAGGCAAAGAAACGTGGTATCACAATTGATCTTGGGTTTACCATGTTTAAACTGGACAAGTATCTAGTCACTTTGGTGGATGCACCAGGCCATGCTGATCTTATTCGCAGTGTAGTTGCTGGGTCTAACATTATTGATGCAGCAATCCTTGTTGTTGCCGCTGATGAAGGTCCAAAGATCCAGACGGGTGAACACTTAGTGGTCCTTCAGGCTATGGGTGTTGATAACCTACTCGTTGTATTGACAAAGACCGACCTTGTGAAACAGGAAAGAATCTCCAATGTAGAGAAACAGATGAAAAAAATCCTGATTGACACTTCATATCCGGATGTTGAGTTTGTTCAGGTTTCTGCAAAGAAGGGTGAGGGAATAGACCAACTGAGGACTGCTCTTCTTCGTATTCTCCATCCACGAGAACGCAATTCAGAGGGGCCATTATCCATTCCAATAGATCACGCCTTTCCTGTCAAAGGTCATGGCACGGTTGTCACAGGTACTATCCAGAGTGGACTAATTCGGGTTGGAGAAACTGTGGAACTGGCACCTCTCGGAAAGAAGAGTAGAGTCCGTTCAATACAAATCTTCGGCGAGGAAAAGGAACAGGCAGCAGCTGGGGACAGAGTTGGGATCAATATTCCTGAAGTTGATGATAATGAGATTACCCGAGGAGACTATCTATGTGCACCCGGGAGTATGATTCGTGCAACAAGTTTCATCACTCGACTTGAAACAAGCTCCCTATACAAGGGGCGAATCACGAAAAAGATGACACTAAGTATTTCAGCAGGAATGCCTGTGGTGACTGGGCAAATTGTGCCTTTCAAATTTATAGATGGCCTGAAGGTCACTCAAGAAGTAGTAGATACTACAGTCTTCGAGGCTGCGTTGTTACTTCAGAAACCAATTGCACTCAGAGAAGGAAGCAAGGTCCTGTTACTAAGAACCGACCTCCCGCCAACACAAATGCGAGTGGTTGGATCTGGGAAAGTTTTAGAGATTCCCGATAAGATTATCCTCTCACGACCCAGAGTTAGGATTGGAAGAGTCCAACGAATCCGTGAATCTGACTCATTGGTTGAAGGTATTGCATCTAGCAAAGAGGTTGCAGAACGATTAGTTGGGTCCACTGTAACCACTAGTAGTGGAGTGGTTGGTGTTATTAAGCAACCTTTTGGTACTCGTGGTGTTGTGGCTGTAAAATTCGAAAGTTCTGTTCAAGAAACTGAGAAAGTGATCTATCAACGCCTGACTGAGGAGGAATATAAATTTGGACAATGATGAGATTGACCGAATCCTTGAGAAGAATATCCCCGAGAGTATACTCCAGCGAGGTCGTACAACTGTCGATTCATTATTGGGTCCTGTACGCGATGTTCTGAATCGCCGCCAGTTTCCTGACAAGGCCCTTACTGATTTACAGCTTGAAATAATGCTGCAACTTCTCTCATCCCTTGACACTGATAAGGATCCGGAAGCAGCAAGGGTTGGAGAACGTGAGGCACGGGTTGCGTCTCCATTTATTGGTCGATTATCCGCAGGATTCAACCATGGGGTCGGGCGGAGTGGTCAACTAGCTGCTCCCCAGCCCAAAGCTCCTGGAGCATCAATGATGCAAGAGGTAGCTAATAATGTAGCTCTTGATGCTATCCGAAAACTCGGTCTCAGTAATGTGAAGTCCGGACTCGTCGCTCCTCTTGCTACCGGGATGAGTATCTCGCTCACTCTTAGTGCTCTACGAAGGGAAGAAGGTATTAAGCAAGTCCTCTTCCCTCGAATCGATCATGTCTCTCCCAAAAGAGCAATTGCATTCTCAGGACTTGGAATGGTTCTGATTCCCACAGTTATTGAAGAAGATGCGGTTCAGGTCGACTTAGGCATACTTGAGAAGAACATCAAGAACACTGAAGCAAGTGCAGTTCTCGCAACAACCACATTTTTTCCTCCCCGAGTGTCAGATCCAATAAAAGAGATAGCTCGGCTTTGCTCTGATCATAATGTGCCATTTGTAGTCAACAACGCGTATGGAGTCCAGTCAGAACGTATCATGAGCGAAATCCGTTCAGCAATAGATGCTGGTCGAGTGGATGCAGTAGTTCAAAGCAGCGACAAGAACTTTCTTGCTCCAGTTGGCGCATCTATCATAGTATCACCTAACAAGGACTTCATTGAACAGGTAGCTCAAACCTATGCAGGACGTGCATCAGCCGCTCCGTTTGTACAGACTCTTGCTGCTATGCTGGCCCTGGGTCTAGATAATTATAAGGAATTACAGCAGAAGCAGATTGAAAACAAGGAACTCTTGGAGAAGAATTTGATTGATATTGCCGACCGAATTGGGCAAAGACTTCTTTCTGTGTGGAACCCTGTCGCCTATGCACTCACAATGGATGGACTTGATGCAAAAGAGATTGGAGCGCAGCTATACAACGAACGAGTAACGGGTCCTCGAGCTTTTGAGAAGGGCGAGTTTGGATCGTGTAGCGATAACTATCCTCATAGTTACTTGGTGATGAATGCGGCCATTGGCGCTTCTAAAAATGACGTGGCAACAGCTACAGCCAAACTTGATATAGTTGTCAGCAAATAGATTAAGATATCTTCGAGGGAGGCCACTATAGTTGGAAGCTTCAGAAGAAATGACACAGGTTTCACGCAATGTGAACTACTCCACTGATGAATCTGCAACTGTCTTCAGAATTGCTTGGTATGCAGTCGCTTCAAAACCGAATGTCCTACTTGAGAAGTATAATGAGGCAGAGAGTCAGGTCTTCAACGGTCAGGCAAAATTCTCACTTCATATTGGTGGTGAGAAAGCAAAGGTTGGCATCTCAGTTGATGGTGCAAAATCATCTATCGGAGTTGAAGCTGAGGGTAAAGATGAGATTGCTCTCGGAGGATATCTTGATGGTCTTGTAGAGTTTCTGAACAATTCTCTCACAAAATACGAGTCTCTCCCGGCTGAGGACAAAGCAAAGCTAAAACGAGCTCTGGTGGCGAAAACATGTTGGGATCGAGTTGTGCGAGAGATTCTCGACAAGGCACCGTCAAGCAACGTTTACTATCAAGTCGCTCACGGTCGAGAGATGATGATCAAAGCATTTGAGGGGGACGATGAAGTGCATCCTATTACTTTGACAACATCTGGCTGGTTATCTCAAATTGAATCACTACCTCGAGACCAAACACTTCCCGGAAACGTTGCCTCAGAGCTTGCTAAGAAGAGCATAGAGTGGAAACGAGAGACCCAAGAAGTCATAGGCCGTTACCTTTAGATTGAGAATTGTGTCCTCCTAACTTGACTATTGGCCTTCTACAGGACCGGTGGTCTGGTTCCGTGGGCTTCAAACCCATGAACGTGCAAGCGTTGAGAGTTCGATTCTCTTAGAAGGCCGCCATCAATCTTCCGAGTCCCTTATTGTTGCATCTCTAAAGGTGTATCCAAACACTACTCCAATAGAAAAGATGAGTGCCATTATAGAAAAATCACTGGGTGAGATAATCGAACTATATGGGTAATAGGGCCCCAGATCACCAACCCAAGATCGATAGACTATTGACAACATCACAACCAGCATAATGGCCAATCCCAACAACACAATTGATCTCACGCAAATATTCCCTCTGCGCTTTTTCCTATTATTTCTTGATTCATCTTCATTATGCTCTGTCAATTCGAAATCTCCTTACAACAGCTTATTCAATTCCGCCAATAATGTCTGACCCGCTCTCTTTACTGGAATCTCACGTTCGCTCGCTGAACGGAGAACACTTCGTCGGATGATAGACACCTCTCTATTCCCTCTGAGTTCTGGATGTTCTTGTAGAAACTCCGATACAAAAAGCCGCAACTCCGTATCCAATCTCTCAAACTCTGTACTTGTGACAACTCTTGGTGTTGGTTTAGTTGCAGGTTC
Source organism: Candidatus Thorarchaeota archaeon (assembly GCA_048882965.1). Taxonomy (GTDB): domain Archaea; phylum Asgardarchaeota; class Thorarchaeia; order Thorarchaeales; family Thorarchaeaceae; genus SMTZ1-45. Next base: position 429 of record JBHLRC010000031.1, on the reverse strand, counting down.
AAGAACCTCAAGAATCTGAGCTATCTCATTTGCCACTGTTCTCAGATCTTGAATCTCCATATTGACTTCATACTCTGCATTATCCCAGAGATATCGTCGGCCTGGATTGTCAAACTTCTCAAAGATATCTTTAATCACACTATCTGGAATTTTCGAACTTTCGCGTTCACGGTTCCATTTCAACGCAGTTGTCAATGGTGTGGTGACATGGACTATAGCAAATGCACATCCACTTTCAACAGCCACATCGAACAATTCATGTCTCATACTTGCGTAGTAATTAGTATCATCATGGATGACGCTTTTACCGGAAGCAACTAAGTTTCTGACCTTCTCTAGTGCTGCTTGACGAACAGGCTTCTCCCTCTCAGGTTTCCAATCAGTGTAGTACTTGTCATCTCTCCAATCATCTGTCCTTACAATCTCTAC